>JADGDW010000023.1:27574-34354 GCA_016744725.1 Candidatus Albibeggiatoa sp. nov. BB20
AAAACCTCAGCAAGAAAAAAATAATCCAAACAAATAAAATATTTGTACTTATAAAGTAAGAAAAGGAGAAGGCCTGAGCTTTTCTCCTTTTTTTGTTAGTGATATTGCTTATTTTTGTGGTACGATGCCAGATGATGTTGAAGAAGAACCACCGACATCAGATGCAGAATACCCTATAAGCCAAACCCAAGAAATTAAGCAGCAAGGGATTCAATGGCTCAATGATAATGTGTTTCGTTTATGGCCTAATGTTGCTCAACAAGGTCAATTTGACTGGGATACCTTGCTTGACCCTGAAAACAGACAAGGCGAGCAACGTTTTGATGCACAATATTGGCAAGCAAATGTATATCCTTCAGAACGTTATACTTTATCGTTGGCGGGTACTAATAAATACAGGCTAACCCCTGATGGTTCAGATTTCCATAACTTATACCTTGCTGGTGATTGGGTAGATAATGGGTTTTTAAATGTTGGTTGTATCGAGGCGACTGTAATTTCAGGATTACAAGCGGCTGAAGCGATTACAGGCACATCATTTGATATTGTTAAGTAGTTGATTTATCAATTTGTGTAAATAACAAGGCTTGTTTTTCTGTTTCACTAAACCGAAATTCAACACTTTGTTATTCACTTGATTTTAGGTTCGTGTCATTTTTCTAAATACCTGTTCTAAAGGCCCCATTTTAAAATGCTGTAGCCATATCACGCTAAGAATGATACTCAGAATACAAAAAATGCCAGCACTGAATAAAGCAAATTCAATTGGCTGTTGTTCAAGCATTCCTATCGATTCCAAAAATCCCATTCCGATAATTACATGAGCGACATAAAGTGTGAGTGATAATTGTCCTGTTTGAGCTAGCCATTTGATAATTAAGTTGTTAGGCAAACGTTCTGCAATTGTTAAGCAACTGATTATTATGACGACTGCTGAACTACTTGCAGCAAGGATATATTGTGGCATTGGCGGAATAGCTGAAGTCAGAAAAATAGCTCGATCAGTTTCATCAATATTATTAAAAAAATGATACAGGCCATAAGACAGTACTTCTGTTCCAATCCAAGCTAATAAAGCATACATAAAAAGCGTCTTTCGAGTCTGGGTTGAAGCTAAATTTTGTCTACCCAACCAGATTCCAAACACTAAAAATGCAGCCCAAGGAAAAATAGGATGTATGCCATTAAACAATGTATGTCTAATAAATCCTTCCATTGTCCATAGGTTTTGATAAGTGAAAGTATCCCAAACCCAATTTTGTTCATAATCAAATAACAGCAGCAAAACTGGAAAAGCTAGTGTAAGTAGTGCGGTAATAATTAATAATTTTTGATCACTTACAGTAAAAATCATAGTGGCAATCAGAAAATAAAATCCATAATAATGCAAAATGTCTGCTTCCCAAATTGGCATGAAAATCACCCCAATCACAATAAGCAACAAAGCCCGTTTCAATAAAGTTATTCGAGCTGTATAAAGCATAGCTAAATCTTTTGATAAGTATGCTTTGTTCGTCAAAAAACTAATACCAACACCAGCCAATATGACAAATAATGCAGAAGCGCGACCCTCAAATAAAGTAGCAAATCTTATCAGCCATTCATTTCCACCAACTTGTTCACTCATGACAATTTTAAAATTGACGATCACCATGCCGAAAATAGCCAATGTTCTGGCAACATCAAATCCTATAACACGTTGTTTCATTTTTGGCTCTCTATAGAATTGATTTGAAATCTACAATTATAATGTTTTTATCAATATGAAAGACACAGAGCATCTAAATTGTATTCCAATGGAGACCGTTAGAACAAGAAAAAAAGCCAATGGTTTCAATCATCAACAAGGTGGATTCATAACGTTTTGCCGTAGGCTCGGGCGGTTGCTCAGAATTGTGAGCATGATGACGTTGCACAAGTGCAGGTGTGTAATTTATAAGTGCTTCTAAGGTGGGCATTGCACTGACAGAAGATTACTTGAGACATAATATTTACACCATAATATGTTGTTAGGGTTTTTGGTGTTTATAGAAATCAAATATATTGATAGAAAATCATCGTGCTACCACTGATAATCTATTGGAAACAGTTCTTTCATCTCTTTATCTTCATCATAAGGCAATTCTTCTAGCCTTTGGTGGCATTTTTCAAAACTTCGATGTCTTAATAAAAATGTTTTTGTTGAAAGTGACTCAAGCTTATATGCTTCATTATAAGTAACTACTAACATCTTTAAAATTTTTGGAAGCCAAGCTTTAACTATACGTTTTTTAATAAACTCCTTATCATTGTAGCGTTGGTTATCAATAATGCTGTTTATATAGTCACACTCGACTAAAATACTAGCCATCAGTGCTAAAATAAAATATTTGCTTTCCGTAAAAATTACATTTTTCTTAATTCTCTCATAAAGACGAATTTTCTTTTGCTGAAAAATGGTGTCATCTGATACATCTTTAGCATCTTGACTATTGAAAATTAAAGAATTTTCTATGACTGACTTTATAGATTGATAATCATTATCAGTCATAATCAATTTTATTAATTTGCTGTAGTTTTTTGACTCTCTTTCAATAATATCGTAAAGCTCATAAGCTAAAATAAGCTCTTTAACTTTGCTTGGTGTATCATCATCAAATATTTCACCATACACATCATCTTCATTATCAAGAATATATTTTGCGCCAACATCCTTGGAACTAGGTTTTCCTAGATAAGCTTGATACAGACTTACTAATTTTTCAATATGCAGATTTTCAGTTTTATGTTGAAAATCTTGTAATTTCTGTCCCAATACGAAATGTTTATGGTTTGTAATATATTTTCGCTCGCCTCGTTTAATTTCATAAAAATACCCTTCCTCAGAAAATGCCTTCTGTAATGCTAACTGCTCTTTTTTGTTAGAGTAAAAATCTCTACTTTTGACAGAGTTTTGAGTATTATTATATTCAATAACTCCTTTCTCAAAAACTGTTTCATTTTTCTCAGATTTAATCAATCTAAACATGACTTTCAGCCTACTAAAATCTTTGTAAACTTCTTGCTGAGCAACTTTTTCATCTCCACATTTACGCACAGCTTTACTTAACATTTTTTTATATGCTGAATAAATAGAGTCAACTGTTTGTGCACCATTAATAATTTGAGGGAGAGTAACATGAATTTTTCCTGTGTTAGAATGATATCTAAATCCTTCACAGGTTATTGTGATGCCATTATTGTAAAAATAAAATAACTCTTGTGCGCTGGTCGCGGTATCAATAATTTGCTTATTAACCTTATTTTCACCCAACGAATATCGAATATTTTTATCAAAAAGCTTAAAGCCATGTTCTTCTCGTAGCCTAATTAACTCATCAGCAGTCAAAATAGAAACTAAAGTACGATGAGAGCCAATTTTAGTCTGTATGACTTGATTATCGCTATTAAATTTAATAGTTAGAGTAAACTCACCTAATTTTTCAAGGCTAAGTAAAGATTCATACTCTTTGTATTTTTTAATTAAATGATCTATTCCAAAATACTCGAATGTCACATCATCAGCCTCATTAAATGAATCTATTATTGACTCATTTTCAAGTTTTCCTCCCAAGGCAGCAAAAATCATTCTCACTGTATATTTCTTCTTTCTACAAATAGCATAACGTTCAGCTATTTCTCGAATCCTTGAGTTTTTATGATTATCAATGTAGGTAGTATTTTTAAGGTTCTTATTTACATTATAAAAGTAAGCAAGGTCTTGTTTTTTTGTTGTTGAAAAGCTTTTCTCTGACTTTACCGATTTAAATTGAAAAAATACAAGCTCTTTATTTGATGTGTCTTCAAAAAAAGCATCAATAGAGTCATCATTAACATCTAGCCCTCTTACACATTCATATATTTCGTCTTCATTTAGTCTAGGATAAAAGGTGCTGATAGCCCATAAAGGGAATCCTTCCTCTATTGATAAACCCTTATCTAATGAGAATTTTTTAATTATTTTAAAGAAGTCTTTTGCTATCATATGGTGAGTAACTAATAGGGAGTCATTTATTGAAAACAACTGGTTATTTTACATTTTTTATCTGAAAAAGCAAATTGCAACTATCATTGAATTAAGGGGATAAGTAGATTGTTTTCTGTCCTGAGCCAAATGTCGCTTGTATGATTTTTTCGTGAAATTTTAAAATATCATACTTAAGCCTTTTATGATTGAATACAATAAACAAGTAAAAAAAAGCACCCTCAACATAATGTCAAGAGTGCTCATGGTTTACAGTTTAAACAAAACGCTTAAGATTAATCGTCTTGCTCTGCATAATCACCATACTCATCAGCATCGCCAATGATTTCATATACAAAGGTTTGTTGTTCACCATCTGGTGTGACTAACACAGCCAAGCTGTCATCATCACCCGCAGGCAAAATTGTTGGAATAGTCACAGAAACATCTAGCTCAACATCAACATCAAATGTAGGCACAACACGACCTAATTTATTGCCATAAACCATATATATCTGACCACCAGAGTGCATGAAGTAGTTGCCATAACGATTAGCATCTAACAAGCCTTCGCGTGCTGTTGCTAATAAATCTAAGTCTGCAATCGCAGGACGAATGGTTTGTTTAAAGCCATCTTCATATACGATGACGGCTTTTTCATCAATACCGCGCGTACCCGTGATACTAATACCAACCGATAACTCAGGTTCTGCCACTTCTAACTCTGAATCAAATACACCGAAAATAGTCCGATTCAATTGAGGCACTTGCAAGCGTGTAATACCGCGTTTATCAAGCTTCACTGAACCACCCGGAATCACTTTCATAATATGCTCAGGATTACGAGGAGCTGGCAATAAGCGTGTTTTCAGACCTGTTGAAGTCACTAACACGATACGCCCACCTTTATCAGTTGTAATACCTTCTGGCGTACCCTCTTCTACAGTTTCAAAACCGCTTTCATCTGGGATGAAGTTGTAAGTAATACCTGCAAAATCACCAGAGCCTTGTACTGCAAAAATACCGTTGTTTTGAACGCTGGTAAATTGGCCAAAGTTCAAATTCACAAAAGTTTGATTGACTTGTTGAATCACAGTTTGATTTAAACCTGAAATATTCAATGGTGAATTAAAATCAGGAATTTCAGGCAATTCGACTGAGTCAGGCACGGTTAATTGTGGTGTTTTCACAGAAGGTAAACGTAATTTGCCTGTAGGTAATTTATAAAAACCCGTGTCAGAATTAATTTCTATATTCAAATTAATCAACACAGATTGAGGCAAGTCACGCGATTCAACATTAGAGTTCAAAAGAATCCAAGAAATATCACGTTGAGGAATTTGAGGTAATTTAGCTTCTTCCAATTGCTCTAGGATTTCAACACCTTTTTCTTCCACAATCTCAGTAGCTAAGCCACCAATATTTTCAGGTGTAAAACCGCCTAACTCTTTAGGTTCAATATTTTTAAACTGCTCAATATTAAAGCCGCTGACTGTTTCACGTTTGAAGTATTCAATATGCTCAAACTTAAAGCCAGATACCGCTTTAGGCTCAATATTCTTGATTTGATTTTTTTGGAAGCCACGCGCTGATTTAGGTTTAACTTTTTCAATATGTTTCTTAGTCAAGCCTTTGCACGCTTTAGGTGGAATATAAGCAATTTGCTGCTCGTCAAAGCCTGCTATTGCATCTACAGGAATTTGAGTAACTTGGCTTGCAGTTAAGTTGATAATGATTTGAAGTGACAAGTTAGAAATTAACTCAATATTCAAGTTAGGGAAGTCAATGTCTTCAATGCTTGGCTCATCATTACAATCGTCTTCATCTTCACACACTGGTGGTTCAACATTGCAATCGTCTTCATCTTCACACACTGGTGGTTCAACATTGCAATCGTCTTTGTCTTCACACACTGGTGGTTCAACATTGCAATCGTCTTCGTCTTCACACACTGGTGGTTCAACATTGCAATCGTCTTTGTCTTCACACACTGGTGGTTCAACATTGCAATCGTCTTCGTCTTCACAAACTGGTGGTTCAACATTGCAATCGTCTTCGTCTTCACAAACTGGTGGTTCAACATTGCAATCGTCTTCGTCTTCACAAACTTCGACTGGTTGAGCTTCAAGAATGATGTTTGTATCAATCGCTAAACGTGATGTTTGAGTACGGCGTTCTGCAAAGAAGAAACTTAAAACATAGTCATTACCTGTCTCTAATTCTAAGTCATCAAGTTCGATCGTTGCTTCTTCAAAGTCATGCACACCACCTAAATCAATGATTAACTCACCGTCAAGGAATACCCATAAGTCATCATCAGAACCGACAGTTAAAAATTGCTCTGGCTCGCTGATAAAATTAGCATGTAATTCATAAGTGAAGTGATAGTTATGTTGACGACCTTCATTGCCTAAAAACTCGTCATCAATTGGGAAGAATTCGTCTAATAAGAAGCTATAAGTACCGCCTTCTTCTTCATAAGCTAACTCAACTAAATGTGGACGACCTTCTAAATCATCGAGATACCATTCATCTAATGCAGAAATATTACAAGCATTACCATCAATCGCAATTGGTAAAATAAAGTCTTCAGCTAAGAATGGTTCAACACAACCTTCTTGTACACCTGTGACTGTGCCTTCAACATCTGGATGATCGGCTGGCAAATCACGTACAAAACCAATTAATTCTAAAACTTCAGGGATTTCGATAACAATTTCGCCATCGTCATGATCTGTTGTTGGGTTGCCATTTTCATCAATAACATCAGGATTAGTTGTATCTGGATTGCCCAACTC
>JADGDW010000024.1 GCA_016744725.1 Candidatus Albibeggiatoa sp. nov. BB20
CAATATCAAAGTCACTGTAAAATTAATTGCTCCAATTGCGATGGAAGAAGGCTTGCGTTTTGCGATTCGTGAAGGCGGTCGTACCGTAGGTGCTGGGGTTGTTTCTAAGGTTATTGAATAAGTAAGTTTTTTTAGTCTCTCGTTGTAACAGTGACGAATCACAGCGAGAGACCTCAATTTGGGGTGCTTCATGGCTAGTCAAAGAATTCGGATTCGTTTAAAAGCGTTTGATCATCGTTTGATTGACCAGTCTGCGCGGGAAATCGTAGAGACGGCAAGAAGAACTGGGGCGCAATTAAGAGGCCCAATTCCTCTACCAACAAAAAAAGAAAGATATACGGTATTGATTTCGCCTCATGTAAATAAAGATGCGCGAGATCAATATGAACTTCGGACACATAAACGTTTACTCGATATTATCGATCCTACTGACAAAACAGTTGACTCATTAATGAAGCTCGACTTGGCAGCAGGTGTAGACGTTCAAATTAAATTGAATTAAGGGTTTAGGCAAATGGCACTGGGCATTGTTGGACGCAAATGCGGCATGACTCGCATCTTTACTGAAGAGGGCGTATCTATACCTGTCACAGTAATTGAAGCAGAGCCTAATCGCGTTACGCAAATTAAAACCGAAGAAACCGATGGCTATAATGCTGTTCAAGTCACTTGTGGCTCACGTCGTCCTACACGAGTAAACAAAGCAATGACTGGACATTTCGCAAAAGCGGGTGTCGAAGCAGGTCGTGGCTTATGGGAATTTCGTTTAGCGGCGGAAGAAAGCAGCGGACTTGAAATTGGTAAAGAAATCAACGTAGATATTTTTACTGAAGTTAAAAAGGTAGATGTTTCAGGCACTAGCAAAGGTAAAGGCTTTGCAGGTGTAATTAAACGCCATAATTTTAGTATGCAAGATGCGACACACGGTAACTCTTTATCACACCGTGCACCAGGTTCGATTGGTCAAAACCAAACACCAGGTCGTGTTTTTAAAGGTAAGAAAATGGCGGGTCACATGGGCAACGTTAAACGCACAGTCCAAAGCGTTGAAGTGGTTCGTGTGGATGCTGAACGGAATTTGATTTTGGTTAAAGGAGCTATTCCAGGTGCTCCCGGTGGTGATGTGATTATCAAGCCCACTGTAAAAACCAAAACGCCTAAAAAAGCAAAAGCTTAAGGGCTGAGGGGATAGCGTTATGGAACTGAGCTTACAAAACGGAGGCTCGATTGATGTCTCCGAGAAAGTATTTGATGCTAAATATAATGAGCCATTAATTCATCAAGTGGTTACAGCTTATTTAGCAGGTGCAAGAGCGGGCACGAAAGCACAAAAAAATCGTGCTGCTGTTGCAGGTGGTGGTTGCAAACCTTGGCGACAAAAAGGAACAGGTCGTGCCCGTGCGGGTACTATCAGTAGTCCTATTTGGCGTAGTGGTGGTGTAACTTTCGCTGCACAGCCTCGTAGCTATGAGCAAAAAGTAAACAAAAAAATGTATCGTGGAGCGATTCGTTCAATTTTATCTGAATTGCGTCGCACAGAACGTTTAATCATTGTTGAAGATATTGCTATAGATGCACCAAAAACAAAACAATTAGTACAAAAACTAACGGATTTAAGTCTTAAAGATGTATTAATTGTGGTTAAAGAGTTTGATGAAAACTTATTTTTAGCAGCGCGTAACTTATATAAAGTAGATGCTGTTGACGCGGAAAGTATTGATCCTGTCAGCTTAATCAAATATGAAAAAGTAGTGATGTCTGTAGAGGCATTGAAGCAAATAGAGGGGAGATTAGCATGAATCAAGAACGTTTGTTTAAAGTGCTAGTCGCTCCTTTAAATACAGAAAAAGTCAATAATATTATTGAGAAAAACAACCAATTTGCATTCAAAGTTGCACCAAATGCAACGAAAAATGAAGTAAAGCAAGCGGTTGAAGCCTTATTTTCTGTAAAAGTACGTGGCGTACAAATCGTCAACGTTAAAGGTAAATCCAAACGTTTTGGCCGTACCGAAGGTAAACGCCCAGACTGGAAAAAAGCCTACGTTGGTTTAGAAGCAGGCCATGACATTAACTTTGCAAACTACGGTTAAGCGCAGGCAGGTTTGAGGAATAACTATGGCAATTGTTAAAGCAAAACCAACCTCAGCGGGTCGTCGCTTTGTTGTCAGCGCAAAGACTCCTGAGTTGCATAAAGGCAAACCTTACGCACCATTGACCGAGAAAAAATCTCGCACAGGTGGTCGTAACAATAATGGTCGGATTACAGTACGTCACCGTGGTGGTGGTCATAAGCAACACTATCGTATTGTTGATTTTAAACGTAATAAAGACGGCATTCCAGCGAAAGTCGAACGTTTAGAATATGATCCTAACCGTAGTGCACATTTGGCTCTATTGTTATATGCAGATGGTGAACGTCGTTACATTATTGCACCTAAAGGTGTAAAAGCAGGCGATAAAATTATGTCTGGTACTCATGCGCCAATCCAAGCGGGTAATTGTATGCCATTGCGCAACATCCCATTGGGTAGCCAAATACACTGTATTGAATTAAAACCTGAAAAAGGCGCACAAATTGTGCGTAGTGCAGGTGGTTCAGCACAGTTAGTTGCGCGTGAAGGTCAATATGCAACTTTACGTCTACGTTCTGGTGAAACACGTAAAGTATTAAGCGAATGTCGTGCAACCATTGGTGAAGTAGGTAATTCAGAACATAACCTTATTTCACTAGGTAAAGCAGGTGCAAAACGTTGGCGTGGTGTACGTCCAACGGTTCGGGGTGTTGCAATGAACCCTGTTGACCATCCACATGGTGGTGGTGAAGGTCGTACCTCTGGTGGTCGTCATCCTGTGACACCTTGGGGCTTCCCAACAAAAGGTGCTAAAACCCGTCGTAATAAGCGTACTGATAAAATGATTGTACGCCGTCGTGGTAAATAGGCTGATTTGGCTGAAAGGCTCAATCAGAGAACACTAAGTACAAGTAATTGAGGCGCGATGTTTGAGCCAGTCTATAGCACTGGCAAATCGCAAATCAAAATCGCAAATCGGAAATGAAAATGCCTCGTTCAATTAAAAAAGGTCCTTTTATTGACTTGCATTTGTTGAAAAAGGTAGATGCAGCCTTAGAAAGCAAAAGCAAAAAGCCAATCAAAACGTGGTCTCGCCGCTCAATGGTTTTTCCAGACATGGTCGGATTAACGATTGCGGTACATAACGGAAGACAACATGTGCCAGTCTATGTAACTGAAAACATGGTTGGTCATAAACTAGGTGAATTTGCCGTAACACGGACTTATCGTGGTCATGCTGCGGATAAGAAAGCGAAACGCTAATTAGGATTGAGAACAATGGAAGCAACGTGTAAAGCCAAATATTTACGCATATCACCGCAAAAATGTCGGTTAGTTGCCGACCAAGTTCGTGGTTTACCCGTTGACCGTGCATTAAACTTGTTGAACTTTAGTAGCAAAAAAGCAGCAGGGATAGTGAAAAAAGCTTTAGAGTCGGCTATTGCCAATGCGGAACACAATGAAGGTGCGGACATTGACGAGTTATACGTCTCTAAAATTTACGTCAATGAAGGGCCAACCATGAAACGGATGCGGGCGCGGGCAAAAGGGCGTGGTACGCGAATTTTAAAACGCACTAGTCACTTAGAAGTCACAGTGGCTGAACGGGAAGAATGGTAATCGCTTATGGGTCAGAAAGTACATCCAACTGGTTTACGTTTAGGTATTGTAAAAGACTGGTCTTCCAAATGGTATGCCAGTAGCAAAGACTACGCAAACTACTTAAACACAGACTTAGCGGTACGTGACTACATTAAAAAGAAATTGGCGCAAGCCTCTGTCAGTGAAGTACGTATTGAAAGACCTGCCCGTAATGCACGGATTATCATTCACACAGCCCGTCCAGGTATCGTGATTGGTAAAAAAGGTGAAGACATTGATAAGTTACGCAAAGTCGTTTCTGAAATGATGGGCGTGCCTGTTCATATCAGTGTTGAAGAAATCCGTAAGCCTGAAGTTGATGCCTATTTAGTTGCAGCCAGTGTGGCACAGCAATTAGAACGCCGTATTATGTTCCGTCGTGCAATGAAACGTGCGGTTGGTAACTCTATGCGTTTAGGTGCACAAGGTATTCGTATCAATGTTAGTGGTCGTTTAAACGGTGCTGAAATTGCACGTATGGAATGGTATCGCGAAGGTCGTGTGCCTTTACATACATTACGTGCTGATATTGATTACGGTTTTGCAGAAGCAAAGACCACTTATGGTATTATCGGCGTTAAAGTATGGATTTTTAAAGGTGAAATTATCGGTAAACCTGATATGTTTACACCAAAATCTGCTACAAACAATGCTGAAAATAATTCAAATTCGGGACGTGGAGCGAAGGGATAATAGCTTATGTTACAGCCAAAGCGTACCAAATTTAGAAAGCAAATGAAGGGGCGCAATCGCGGATTGGCTACTCGCAGTAATAAAGTGAGTTTTGGCGAATTCGGATTGAAAGCCACAGGGCGTGGTCGTATTACTGCCCGTCAAATTGAAGCAGCGCGTCGTACCATTAGCCGTCACGTTAAACGTGGTGGTAAAATCTGGATTCGAATTTTTCCAGATAAGCCAATTACCAAAAAGCCTTTAGAAGTGCGTATGGGTAAAGGTAAAGGTAGCGTTGAATATTGGGTTGCACAAATTCAACCTGGTCGTATGTTATATGAAATTGAAGGGGTTTCTGAAGAAATAGCGCGTGAAGCATTTACTTTAGCTGCTGCTAAACTTTCAGTATCAACAACTTTTGTTAAACGGACGGTCATGTAAGATGAAAGCAAGTGAATTACGTGAAATGTCGATAGAAGAGTTACGCAAAGAACTGGTAGAGCTTTTACGTGAGCAATTTAATTTGCGGATGCAAAAAGCCAGTTCGCAGCTTAGCCGTTTTCACCAAGTGAAACAAGTACGCCGTGATGTTGCGCGTATAAAAACCATTATGACTGAAAAGCGTAAAGCAGTAGAAGGTAGTGCAGCATGAGTGAAGAACAAGTTGTAGAACCTGTAGTAGAAGCTGCAGACGCGACTAACGTGTTGCGTACCCAAATCGGTAAAGTGGTTAGCGATAAAATGGATAAGACCATTACCGTATTGATTGAACGTAAAGTGAAACACCCAAAATATAAAAAGTTCATTAAGCGCTCAACAAAATTGCATGTTCATGATGAAGAGAATACTTGTCGTGAAGGTGATACGGTTTTGATTAAAGAGGGTCGCCCAATGTCAAAAACTAAAGCTTGGGTATTACATAAAGTACTTGAACGTGCTGTTATTGTGTAATGTGTGGTGTAGGGTTGCTGGATATTAGCAATCCTGCTCTTCGCATTTAAAAAGAATCTAATAGGTCAATTATAGTATAAATTGTCCTGGTAAAATTAGGCTCTCCAAACAATTAAAAACAAAAGAAAAGTATTTAAAGTACAGAAAATATATGTTATCATTCCCCTCTTATTTGCGGTGGGGTAATTACCGATTTGGAGTGATACACCATGATTCAAATGCAAAGTGTGTTAGACGTTGCCGACAATAGTGGGGCACGTCGCTTAATGTGTATTAAAGTATTGGGAGGCTCACACCGTCGTTACGCCCAAATTGGCGATATTATCAAAGTGAGCGTAAAAGAAGCGATCCCTCGTGGACGGGTGAAAAAAGGTCAAGTATATAATGCCGTTGTTGTGAGAACACGCAAAGGTGTTAGACGACCTGATGGCTCGTTAATTCGTTTTGATAGTAATGCGGCAGTGTTGTTAAATACCCAAAACCAGCCAATTGGTACACGTATTTTTGGACCTGTCACCCGCGAGCTGAGAACAGAAAATTTCATGAAAATTATTTCACTCGCTCCCGAAGTGCTATAAGGGAAAAGGTTTAGAGCGATGCGTAAAATTCGTTCAGATGATGAAGTAGAAGTCATTGCAGGTAAAGACAAAGGTAGACGCGGTGTCGTAGTGCGTGTCATCAATGATGAAAAAGTGATTGTCGAAAATGTTAATTTGGCAAAACGTCATCAGCGTGGCAACCCCATGGCAAATAAGCCAGGCGACATTGTTGAAAAAGAAATGCCTTTGAATATATCCAATGTAGCGTTAGTCAATCCAGTTACAGATAAACCTGACCGTGTTGGGTTTAAATTCTTAGAAGATGGAACAAAAGTACGCTACTTTAAGTCCAACGACGAAGTTTTGGACGTAGCATAGGTATTAAACAATGGCAAGATTACAAGACTATTACCGTGAAAAAGTCATCCCGCAGTTAATGGAACAGTTCCAGTATGGCAGTGTGATGCAAGTACCCAAGATTGAAAAAATCACCCTTAATATGGGTTTGGGCGAAGCTGTGGGCGATAAAAAAGTCATTGAGCGTGCGTTAGGCGATATGCAAGCTATCGCGGGGCAAAAGCCAGTCGTAACTAAAGCGCGTAAATCAATTGCAGGATTTAAAATTCGTGAAGAATGGCCAATTGGCTGTAAAGTGACTTTACGTCGCGAACGTATGTACGAATTTTTAGATCGCTTGATTAGTATTGCAATCCCGCGTATTCGTGACTTCCGTGGTTTTAGCGGCAAAGCATTTGATGGTCGTGGTAACTACAGTTTAGGGGTTAAAGAACAAATTATTTTCCCTGAAATTGACTACGACAAGATTGATGCGATTCGTGGTATGGATATTACTATTACCACTTCGGCAGGTACAAATGAAGAAGGCCGAGCGTTATTAACTGCGTTCAGTTTTCCTTTAAAGTAAGGTGAAGTATGGCTAAAGTATCCATGAAACAACGCGAATTAAAAAGAATTCGTACTGTTGAAAAATATGCGGCTAAACGCGCTGAATTAAAAAAGATTATTGGTAATCCTCATTACAGCGAAGAAGAGCAAGAAGAAGCACAACTTAAATTTCAAAAGTTGCCGCGTGATGCAAGTCCAGCTCGTATTCGTAACCGTTGTCGGATTACAGGTCGTCCACATGGCTTCTATCGTAAGTTTGGCTTAGCACGTAATAAGTTACGTGAAGCAACAATGATGGGCTATGTACCAGGATTAAGTAAAGCAAGCTGGTAATTTTAAATTACTGATTTGCCATTTTTAATTTGAAAAGTAGTAGGAGTGCAATCTTATTTGCATGACCTTGGTTCTTTATAAACTTGCTCATTTGTATGGTTTTTATGAATCATGGTATATCGTATATCTGTACTCCTGTGATGATTTTCTATAAATCAACAATCAAAAATACGTTTTGGTGGAGATTTTTTACAAATGAGTATGAATGACCCTATCGCGGATATGTTGACGCGCATCCGCAATGGTCAGTCTGCAAAAAAGAAGCAAGTGCAAATGCCCGCGTCACGGATTAAGAACGCAATTGCCGACGTTTTGCAGCAAGAAGGCTACATCACTGGTTATAATATCAGCCAAGATGCTAAGTCTACATTGACCATTGATTTAAAATACTACATGGGCAACCCTGTTATTGAAACCATTAAACGGGTGAGTCGTCCGGGTTTACGTATTTACAAACCTAAAACTGAACTACCTAATGTTATGGGTGGTTTGGGTATTGCTATCATATCTACTTCCAAAGGTTTGATGACTGACCGTGCTGCACGCGCTGCGGGACATGGCGGCGAAGTAATCTGCCATGTATCGTAAAGGAATGTAACATGTCACGAGTAGCAAAAAATCCCATTTCAGTACCTACAGGCGTTGAAGTCAAGCTCCAAGCACAAGACATCGCTGTCAAGTCTAATAAAGGACAATTGGAACATCACATCCATCATGATGTAGAAGTTTCATTAAGCGATGAAAACGTACTAACCTTTGCGCCACGTAATAACTCTCGCCAAGCAATGGCTTTAGCAGGGACAACCCGTGCTTTAGTAAATAACATTGTTGAAGGTTTAACCAAAGGTTTTGAGCGTAAACTTACTTTAGTTGGTGTCGGTTATCGTGCCCAAATACAAGGTAAAAAACTCAATTTAACTTTAGGTTTCTCACATCCAGTTGAACACCCTATTCCTGAAGGCATTACAGTTGAATGCCCGACACAAACTGAAATTGTGATCAAAGGTGTAGATAAACAACTCGTCGGTCAAGTTGCTGCAAACATCCGTCGTTACCGTCCACCTGAACCTTATAAAGGCAAAGGCGTTCGCTACAGTGATGAAGTCATCAGCTTGAAAGAAACCAAGAAGAAATAGGTGACTGGCAATGGATAAGAAATCATCTCGCTTGCGTAGAGCACGTCGTACTCGCGCTAAAATTAGCGAGCTAGGTATGCACCGTCTTTGTGTTTACAAAACGTCGCAGCATACTTACGCTCAACTTATTGCACCAGACGGTGGCAAAGTATTAGCTAGCGCATCTACGGTTGAAAAAGACTTTAGAGCGACGGAACAACATGGCGGCAATATTGAAGCGGCTGTTAATGTTGGTAAAGCCATTGCAGAACGTGCAAAAGCAGCAGGTGTAACAAGTGTTGCATTTGACCGCTCAGGCTTTAAATTTCATGGTCGTGTCAAAGCCTTAGCTGATGCGGCACGAGAAAACGGATTGGCGTTCTAGGTAATATTATGGCAAATAATTCAGATTCTCATGCTCAGCAGGGCGGAAACAATAAAGGCGATGACTTAATTGAAAAACTCGTCGCCGTTAACCGTGTTGCCAAAGTAGTCAAAGGTGGTCGCATTTTTAGTTTCACTGCATTAACAGTAGTGGGCGACGGCAAAGGCAAAATTGGCTTTGGTTACGGTAAAGCGCGTGAAGTTCCATTAGCAATTCAAAAAGCAATGGAAGGGGCACGTAAGAATATGAAAAAAGTCAATTTAAATGGCACAACAGTTCAATATCCTATCGTCGGTGAGCACGGGGCAGCACATGTCTATATGCAGCCTGCTTCTGAAGGTACTGGGATTATTGCAGGTGGTGCGATGCGTGCCGTATTCGAAGTCGTTGGTGTCCGTGACATCTTAGCGAAATCAATCGGTAGTACTAACCCAATGAACGTTGTACGTGCGACATTTAAAGGCTTAACTGAAATGTCTAGCCCAGATTTTGTGGCGGCAAAACGCGGTAAAACAGTTGAAGAGATTACAGGTTAATCCGCATGAAAAAGTTACGAGTTACACAAGTTAAAAGCATTTACGGCAGACTGCCTAAGCATAAAGCCTGTGTTGCAGGGCTAGGCTTGCGCCGCATGAATCATAGCGTTGAAGTAATTGATACGCCAGAAAATCGCGGCATGATTAATAAGGTCAGCTATCTGCTCAAAATTGAGGAGGTAGAAAATGCGTCTTAATGAACTAAAACCAGCAGCGGGTTCAAAACCAACTGCCAAACGTGTTGGACGTGGTATTGGCTCAGGTTGGGGCAAGACTTGCGGACGTGGCCATAAAGGTCAAAAATCACGTTCTGGTGGTTTCCATAAAGTGGGTTTTGAAGGCGGTCAAATGCCTTTGCAACGTCGCTTGCCTAAAGTGGGTTTTGCATCACGCAAAGCATTAGTCACAGCCGAAGTGCGTTTACATGAATTAGCGCAAGTTGAAGCTGACGTGATTGATCTTGATGCCTTAAAAGCTGCCAATATTATTACACGTAATATGAAGCGTGCGAAAATCATCTTATCAGGTGAAATTAATAAGGCAGTAAAAATTAAAGGCTTAGCTGTGACAAAAGGTGCGAAAGCGGCTATTGAAGCAGCAGGCGGCAGTATCGAACAAGCGTAATGGTTGACGCTAGATGACGCAAATTTAACGCTATTTGGCGAAATACGTTACAATAGGCGCAGATTTGAATCATCTACCATCACCACAACACTGGGGGTTTATGTGGCTACAGGCACAGGCGCGGGCAATTTAGCAGCACTTGGTCGCTTAACCGAATTGAGACAGCGATTACTTTTTGTATTAGGTGCTATCGTTGTATTTCGTATCGGTACATTTATTCCAGTTCCGGGCATTGACCCTGTTGCATTGGAACAAATGTTTGACGCACAGCGCGGTACTATTTTAGAGATGTTCAACATGTTCTCAGGTGGGGCATTAGAACGATTCTCAGTATTTGCAATCGGGATTATGCCGTATATTTCGGCCTCGATTATCATGCAATTATTGACAGTCGTTTCGCCAACACTAGAACAGTTGAAAAAAGAAGGACAATCAGGGCAACGTAAAATTTCCCAATATACACGATATGCAACTTTAGGCTTAGCCTTGTTGCAATCGATTGGGGTTGCTGTTGCACTGGAAAGTCAGAATGTGGTCGTAGATCCTGGAATGGCTTTTAAAGTCACTGCCGTCATGACCTTAGTGTCAGGCACCATGTTTTTAATGTGGTTAGGTGAACAAGTGACCGAACGCGGGATTGGTAACGGTATATCCGTGATTATTTTCGCAGGTATTGTCGCAGGTTTACCCGCAGCTATTGGTAGTACTTTAGAGTTGACCAGAACAGGGCAATTGCACGTTTTAACCTTATTTATTTTGTTAGCGTTAGTGCTTTTAGTCACTGCATTCGTGGTCTTTGTTGAACGTGGTCAACGTCGTATTACAGTTAACTATGCTAAACGCCAAGTCGGTAATAAATTATATGCTGGTCAAACCAGTCATTTACCGTTAAAACTAAACATGGCAGGTGTGATTCCACCTATTTTCGCCTCAGCGATTATCATGTTTCCAGCAACTGTTGGTGGTTGGTTTGGTACAGGTCAAGGCATGGATTGGTTGAAACAGTTATCATTAACTTTATCACCAGGTCAACCTTTATACGTGTTGTTATATGCTGTTGCCATTGTATTTTTCTGTTTCTTCTATACCGCGTTGGTATTTAACCCACGTGAGACAGCAGATAACTTGAAAAAATCTGGCGCGTTTGTTCCAGGTGTACGCCCAGGCAAGCAGACAGCAGACTACATTGATCGTGTTACAACACGCTTAACACTGGCTGGTGCGATTTACATTGCCTCAGTTTGTTTGTTACCTGAATTTTTACGTTTAAGCTGGAGTGTCCCATTTTATTTTGGTGGCACTTCGTTATTGATTATTGTTGTTGTGACCATGGATTTTATGGCACAAGTCCAAGCGCATCTACTCTCGCATCAGTATGAAGGCTTAATGAAAAAAGCCAACTTGAGAGGCTATGGGCGCAATCCAATGTCACGCTAATGGAGAGTCATCATGAAGGTGAGAGCTTCGGTTAAAAAGATTTGCCGTAATTGCAAAATTATTCGTCGTAATGGCTCTGTACGAGTGATTTGCAAAGATAAACGTCATAAACAACGCCAAGGCTAAGGGGTTGAATTTCTCGATGGACACAGTTAAAATTTTACGCTTTTATAAGCGAATTGGAGCAGGGGTATAAACGATGGCACGTATTGCAGGTGTAAATATTCCCGTCCAAAAACATACGGTCATTGCTTTACGCTCTATTTATGGCGTCGGTCCTACTAGAGCGCAGGAAATTTGTGCTGCAGCAGGCGTTAGCCCTGATGTCAAAGTCAAAGACTTAACAGAAGAACAGCTTGACTTATTGCGTAGTGAAGTTGCTAAATTTAATGTAGAAGGTGATCTTCGCCGTGAAATCGCCATGAACATCAAACGTTTGATGGACTTAGGCTGTTATCGTGGTATGCGTCATCGTCGCCATTTACCCGTTCGTGGTCAACGGACTCGTACTAATGCGCGGACACGTAAAGGTCCACGTAAAGCGATTAAGAAATAAGGGTTATAAATTATGGCAAAACCAGCAGCGTCTCGTACTAGAAAGAAAGTTAAAAAGAGCGTCTCCGACGGCATAGTGCACGTCCATGCTTCATTTAACAATACGATCATTACGATTACTGACCGTCAAGGCAATGGCTTAGCTTGGGCTACAGCAGGTGGTAGTGGCTTCCGTGGTTCACGTAAAAGCACACCATTCGCAGCACAGGTTGCAGCTGAAAGAGTTGGCAACGTAGTCAAAGAATTTGGCATGAAAAACCTTGAAGTGCGAATCAAAGGCCCAGGCCCTGGTCGTGAATCTGCGGTACGTGCGTTAAACAACATTGGTTTCAAAATTACCAGTATTACTGATGTCACGCCGATTCCTCATAACGGATGTCGTCCTCCTAAACGGCGTAGAGTCTAATTTCAGTATACAAAGAGATGGAATATGGCAAGATATTTAGGTCCAAAGTGTAAACTGAGTCGACGTGAAGGCGTAGATTTATTTCTTAAAAGCCGTTCACGGGCCTTAGACTCTAAGTGCAAACTTGATAAAATCCCAGGGCAGCATGGTGATAAGCGTCAGCGTTTATCTGACTATGCAACTCAGTTACGGGAAAAACAAAAAATCCGCCGTTTATACGGTGTGTTAGAAAAACAATTCCACAGCTACTATGTAGAAGCCAATCGTGTGAAAGGTTCTACAGGTGAAAACTTATTGAAGTTGTTGGAATGTCGTTTGGATAATGTGGTTTATCGTATGGGCTTTGGTGCTACTCGTGCCGAATCGCGTCAATTGGTAAGTCATAAAGCGATTTTGGTCAATGGTAAAACCGTTAACATTGCGTCTTACGTTGTTAAGTCTGGTGATATCGTTTCTATCCGTGAAAAAAGTCGCACCCAACTTAGAATTCAAAATGCGTTAAGCATGGCTGAAGATTTTGGTCTTCCTACTTGGGTCGATGTTGACGCTAAGAAAATGGAAGGCACATTTAAGTCTGTACCTGAGCGTATGGATTTGCCTAGCGATATTAACGAACAGCTCGTTGTTGAATTATATTCTAAATAATTGATGAGAGGTTTTTTATATGCAATCCAATGCGATGGATTTATTAAAGCCGCGTATCGTTGATGTCAAACAAATCAGTGATACAGTGGCACGTGTCACCCTTGAACCATTGGATCGCGGTTTTGGTTATACGTTGGGCAATGCTCTGAGACGTGTATTATTGTCTTCTTTGCAAGGTTGCGCGATTGTTGAAGCGACCATAGATGGGGTTTTGCATGAGTACACAGCCATGGAAGGTGTACAAGAGGATGTAGTTGAAATCTTATTAAACCTGAAAGGCATCTCAATTAAGATGCACGGGCGTAATGAGGTGGTACTACATTTAAATAAAAAAGGTCCTGGTCAAGTATTAGCATCAGACATTGTTTTAGATCATGACATTGAAATTGCAAACCCCGAGCATGTGATTGCCACTTTAACCAAGTCTGGCGAGTTGAACATGCAGTTGAAAGTGCAAATGGGACGTAGTTATCGTCCAGCAATTCAACGTGGTCAAGATGGCGATATTGATACACCGATTGGTACATTGAAGTTAGATGCTTCTTTTAGTCCAATTTCACGAATAGCTTACTCAGTGGAACGCGCACGGGTTGAGCAAAGAACTGACTTAGATAGATTGATTATTGAGTTAGAAACCAACGGAACGGTGGATCCAGAGTCAGCAGTACGTCAAGCAGCAACCATTTTGCAAGGTCAGCTTTCTGTTTTAGTCGATTTGGAAGGTACAACTGAACCCGAGGAAGAAGAGGAAGAAGTTGATATCGATCCAGTATTGTTGCGTCCTGTTGATGAATTAGAGTTAACGGTACGTTCAGCAAATTGTTTAAAAGCAGAGAGTATTTACTATATTGGCGACTTGATTCAACGCAGTGAGCAAGAGTTATTGAAAACCCCTAATTTGGGTAAAAAATCGCTTACTGAAATCAAGGATGTATTGGCTTCACGCGGGTTATCACTCGGTATGAAGCTAGAGAACTGGCCACCACCGGGTTTATATGACAATGACCCAAGTAAATCTAAATAACATAGACAGGATATGAGTAGCCATGCGTCATCGTTATGCAGGTAGAAAATTAAATCGTAATAGCAGTCATCGTAAAGCGATGTTTAGAAATATGACTGCATCTTTAGTGCGTCACGAGTTAATCAAAACAACGTTAGCTAAAGCAAAAGAATTGCGTCGTTATGCTGAACCGTTAATTACTTTAGCAAAAGATGATTCTGTTGCTAAAAGACGTTTAGTATTTGATCGTATTCGTGATCGTGAAGTGGTAACTAAATTATTTAATGAATTAGGCCCTCGTTATCAAGAACGCCCCGGTGGTTATGTACGTGTTTTAAAATGTGGTTTTAGAACAGGTGATAATGCACCTATGGCTATTGTCGAATTGGTTGATCGTCCAATTGTAGACGAAGACGATGATTTTGATGATGAATAAGGGCTAACATTTAGTTGCTTATTAAAGAAGCCGAGCTTAGTCTCGGTTTTTTTGTGTCTGAATTCTGAATAATGGTACATTGGTGATATTCAGCCTGTATGACTATTTTTCCTTTAGGCTTTTTTGTTACTCGCACCTCTCGTTTAACCTCATTTTTAATTTATTATTCACGTAATCTTGTAACCACTTTCACTCACCTTTGCTATTCCTGCTAGATTCATTCTCTCTAATAGCAATGCTTCTATTGCTTCAGTCTTTAACTCTTTTTGTTCTACAAAATAATCTAATCTTTCCAATACAAATCGACACTTACATTGTTTGCATTGCGCTTTCTTATTTCCTCTTACACTTCCATTCAGTTTTAGTTTGTCTGATAAACATCTTGGACAATTCATTTTTTCAATACTTATTCGATGGTTTTATCTGTCATCGTTTTATAATAAATAATTTTTTGACTTGTGACAAAACAAGCATATCCTAGCTTAGATAGCTCACTTATTAAATTGTTTTTTAATCATAGGTGCTACAGTCCTTAGGACTATCAACGAACGGAACCGTTGTTTTATTGGAGAAAAAATAATGAATCGATTCATACAGACCATCAGCGTGCTGATTTTGGTTATAGGCTATGCTGGTAAATCTGTTGCCATTGATAGAAATGCCTATTTTGTGGGTAACAGTCTGACGTACCGCACGAGACTGGAATCTGGATTGCGTCCTTTGGCTCAAGAGCGGGGTCATACCCTTAGTGGGCAAAAAGTCTCCGAAGATTTTATGCAGATACTGTCTGGTGCATCGCTCTGGTGGCACTGGTATCAAGGCGATGCTGCCAATAGTTATTTTAACAAAGATGAATTCATCCCCGATATGACAACCAACCACTGGGATACGCTGGTTCTGCAGCCCTATGATGGCAAGCCGTGGCACTGGAACGAGTCCACGCTCCCAGAAAACTGGTATTACTGGCAAGACCGTCCCCGTGAAGAAGGAGATGTGCCAATGTGTAGCAATTTTATCGACCTGATGGTTAATCAAGGGATTAGTGATTCCAGTCTTCAGGTTTATATTTACTCGCAATGGCCAAAGGTTCTCGGTGCGCCTAACAATCCTGACTTTGAGAACTTTGATTACCCAACAGAATGGAATAGAGGGTATACAGACACTTCTCGATTTAATAACCGTTCCCGTGATTATTACGAGTATCTGCTTCATGAGGTACGCAGTGAAACCAGTGATTTGCTCGACAATGAGATACTGATGATTCCTATGGGCGATGCCATCTATGAACTCAACGAACGACTCAGAACTTCCCCACTGGTCAACGGCAGCAACACCTATGATGACATCACGGATGTATACGGCGACGGTAACCACCTCTCTCCCGGTGTCATGCAGTATTTTAAGGCGCTGGTCTTCTTCACTGTGCTCTATCGAGAAGACCCGCGCGGATTGACGACTGGTAACTACGGCGACATCAATTGGTATCTTTCACTCTATCATCCATACTTCGTTGAAATCACGCTTGCATGGAAGACACTGCTACAGGAAATAGCTTGGCAAGTCACTGCAACCCATTTCTATTCTGGCGTGCGCGACACATTGACACTGGGAGATGCCAATCTCGACGGCGTGGTGAACATCACTGATTTTAATATCCTGACTGCCGCGTGGGGACGCACAGATATAGACCCGTATGAGACTGGTATTGGCTGGCGATACGGTGACTTTGATGGCGACGGCGAAGTGAATCAAGCTGATCTCGACATTTATCAGGCTAACACTGACTCTGATATTAATGCCTCAGTGCACGAACCGCCGAAACTGCTTATACCTGCTGGCTTAAGCGAAAATGAAATGCTTAATAAAACAGTCGTTTATGGTGAAAAATATATTACTACAATCAGTGCCGTGTCTGCACAAGGTTATAAACTGAATTACCAACTCAAACATGCTCCTGTCAATACCAAACTAGATACTTATAACCATACGATAACTTGGGAAGCAAATTTATTGGGTCGTTTTCAGTTTGATATTATTATCCGTGAGGAAAATGCCGAAAATCCGCAGGAACTCATTTTAAAAGCGAGTGTGAATGTAGAGGAACATAAGTTAACGGACTATGGTATTGAGTCTGAAAACCTTGGAAATTTGAGCAAAGAAGATATAGAAAACTTGTCTGATGAAGCCTTCCAAGCATTTCGTAAATCTGATATTGCCCGCCTACCTTCAGAAATATTTAAAAGCATGACTGCTAATCAAATGTCCTATATCACTTATTCAGCTATTTCTGCCATTTCTGTTGAACAATTTTTGAATCTCTCCCCAAGTGTGTTACGTGGAATCAATGCGGGTTCGCTTGGTGGTTTTTCGCCTGATGTTTTAGCCCAATTCACAACAGCTCATATCAAAGCCCTAGACCCAGCAGTTGTTTTTAGCAAGTTACCTAGTGAAGACATTTCTAAAATCGTGACGCATTTTGATTTGACAAAAATTAGTGTCAACGATATTAATAATTTATTACCATCTAATTGGTTTTTTGATGATAAAACAGGCAGGTTAAATGCACCCAGTGGTATTCCGCTTAGCGTGAAAACATTAGACAATCATTCAGCAGTGAATATGCCTAAATTACCTAAATTAGATTCTGGACTGGCATTGGGCGGTGATGCAGACGAAACGCCAACTATTTTAGAAGCTATGAACCAAGCCTTAGTCCAAAATGATTTAGGACAATTTAGATTTACTCAAGATGCAGATGGTATTGTAAAAGCCACAGATGATTCAGGTTTACAATTTGCGTTTATTCCTAATAAAGCGAGTTTTGTGCAAGGAGATAGCAATACTGCTACTGAAATTCAGCTTAATCAGCGCGAGTTACGCATTGTTACTTCAGAAAAACAGACGTTATCATTAATTCCTGCTCCTAAAGATATGACTTTATTGCGAAATATTTTACCTGATGGTGAGATTTACATGGGTGATAAAGGTGAGGTGATTTTTGACTATACCAATGTAAAAGATAATCGCAAGCAAGGTGATGACTTTGAACCTGACGTGATGGCCTGTGAATTTAATGCCTTTGTTGAAACTTCATCTAATGATGACTGCCATAGTTATGATGATTATGATCTTTATGCTTGTGAGGAGGATGATACCTTAGGGGTACAAATTACCCGTCGAACAGGGCGTATAAGCCGAGCAGAAAAATATCAAAGCCCAGAAGGTAAAATAGTTTATGCTGATTCGACTGCTCAAACAATTTATCCTACTATTATCGAGCCGACTATCTTTTTAACTATGTTACATCAAGTTGCTGGTCTGGAAGATACTGAAGTTTATGAAAATGGTTCGTATTTAGTTAAATTTGAAGGAAATGATTATATTTTACAAGCAGATTTTACCGCAACAGCTTCTAAGTTACCTATTAAAGGTCAGCTTATTCCTCCTACAATCCAGTTTCAAAAAGGTGGTTTTTTAGAATATACCGTTGTCTCTAACGATATTGAATACACTCAAAAGCTATTTGTTTACCCAGTATTAAGACAGTGATATTGATACATTCATCGGTACATTAAAATTAGATGCGTCTTTCAGTATGTAGGTTTAGAGCAGATGATAATAAGCCTATGGCTATAGCCAATTCTATCTTGAGTGTGAGGACTGGCAGTCCTGTTATTATTTAAATATCAATCAGTTTTAAAATCTAGGACTGCCAGTCCTGTTAAAACGACTATATTGTTCAATTGTAGACGAAAACGATGATTTTGATGATGACGAATAAGGGTTAACATTTAGTTGTTTATTGACGAAGCCAAGCTTAGTCTCGGTTTTTTTGTGTCTGAATTCTGGACAAGCCAAACAATTAGATGCAAGTGGTGTTTTACGTTTTTGTGTGTAAAGTTTGTGTGACATTATCTCCTGTATTTAGATTCAATTTTTCTATGTTGCCATGAATATGCACATTTCTTTCGCCAAGCTTGGTTTCTAATTCTTGTTGTCGGGTTTTTAAATCGCTGATTTCGTCTAGTATTTTTTTTACGTTTATGTCTTCGTCAATTTCGGGGATATAGTGTGTTGTGCGGCCTTTGTGTTCAATTTTGAGTAGGTTGTCGTAGGGAATCAGCGTGCTTCTGTATGACAACATTTCAGTGACTTTGAGTCTGGCAAAGCTGTTGTGAATGCCTTTGAATTTTTCTCGAATGATGCCAAGCAGTATGCGTCGTGTTTGCACTGTGCCATCAATCCAAATGAATATTCTCTTGTCTTCTAAGTCGGCTTTTATCAGGGCTTTGTTATTGTCGTAAGTCAGAATTGCGCCTGTGAGCCAGTAGGTTTTTTGTGAAATCAAGGTATGCACTCGGACGAGAAAGCGTGAAAAAATGCTGCTGGGGAGTACATCGTATTGATATTGAAACAGTAGGCTGTTTTCATAATCCCAGTTTATATCGGGTTGTTCGGGATCAAGTAAGTCGGTCATTAAATAGCTGATAGGTTGGATGTCGGGCATTTGGAAGCACAGTTCAAATTTTTCCATCAGTTGGATCAGTAAATCATATTGCGATTCTGGATAGCGTTTGTTATTGAGAAATTCGCCGAGTTGGGATTTTTTGAGTACGCCTTTGGCTTTGAATAATTGGTTATTGTTGATGAGGGTGTAGACTGCATCCGTGACCCATTTTGGTTTTAGGATGTTGATTTGTTTGAGTAATGGGCGTAGTGGGTCGTCGCGAAAGTTGAGCACAATACCTAAGTCATGCAGCAATTGGATGAGGATTTTTTGGGTATCAGTTTGTTTGATTTGATATTTTTTTTGGCAGCAGATTTTAGTGTATTCGTCATAGCTGATGAAGTCGCGGTGCATGTTTTCGAGTTTTTGTTTAATTTCAAACCATGATTTGGGCAAGATGTCATGGACGTGTGGTAGTTGTTGAATTTGCTCGAACATCGCAGTTTGTAGTTGTTTAACACCTGTATTTTGTTTGCAGGAAATATCGAAAAAGCCTTGAATGCTTGGGTATTTTTCTTGGAGGAATTTTTTATTGAGTTTGAGTCTGTGTTGGTCGGTTTTGTTGACGGCGATTAAGATAGGGGAGTTTGCGCCGTAGGTTTGGATCATTTTAAGCCAGTATTCGAGGCGACTGTCAGTTTCACCTTGGCGTGCATCGAGTATTAGAATGTATAGGCTACGTTTGGTGAGGAAAAATTGATGGGTTGCATGCATGATTTCTTGACCGCCAAAGTCCCACACGTTGAGTCTGATTTTTGTATTGGCGATGTTGACTTGCCATTTTTCAACGTTAATGCCATCGGTTTTGTTTTCATCGTCGTTGTATTTTTGATGGATGAGGCGATTGACTAAAGAGGTTTTGCCTACGCCGCCTTGTCCTAAAATTAATACTTTGGCTTCGTTGAGTGGGGATTTTTGTTCTTTTTCTAGTTCTTCAAAATAGTTGCGGATGGCTTCGATGCCTTGGTCTGCTATTTCTTGTGGTGGGATTTCTAAAAAGTTGCCATCTGCATAGAACCTATGACAACTTAGCTGCTTTATTAATGGCTTTGGCAGTTCCCTTAATTCATTATCACTTATATTAAGCTCTTCTAAATTTTGTAGTTGTCCTATGGATATTGGTAGGTCTTTTAATTCGTTTCTTTCAAGTCTGAGATAGTCTAAATTGTGTAATTGTCCTAATGATACTGGTAATTTTTTTAGCTGATTCATAGCTACATCCAAATATACTAGGTTTTGCAATTGTCCTAAATCAGTTGGTAATTCTTTCAGCTGATTTCTATATAAATTTAACGTACTTAAATTTTGTAACTGTCCTAAACCAGTTGGTAAGTTTTTTATATTATTTTTTGGTAAATTTAAAAATGTTAAACTTTCTAACTGTAATAATGATATTGGTAATTTTTTTATATTATTTTTTTCTAAATCTAATGTTTTTAATTTTTTCAGCCAAAGAAAGGAATCTGGAAGCGTCTCAATTCTATTACCAACTAATATTAATTTTTGTAAATTTTTCAATAAAAATAAAAGCTCAGGAATATTGAAAAGTTTGTTGTTATCTAAATTCAAACCAATGACATTATTATTTTCATCTACTGCATAGCCATTTTTTCCGCCGAAATTAGTAATTTTATCTAAACTAATTTGTTCTAACTTTCTACCGATTTCTTTCTCTAATTGTTTGATGATGTCTAGGTCATTCATGGTGGGTTTTTCTTGTCTGAATCAGGATTTACAGGATTTAAGGATTAACAGGATTTTGATTGTAGGCATTTTTGAGAATTGAGGCAAATGCTTGAGATATTTTTTGTTTTAATCTTTAAATCTTATGAATCCTGATTCAGGCATTTGATAATTAACAGAATTTTGATTGTAGACATTTTTGAGAATTGAGGCAAATGCTTGAGGTATTTTTGTTTTAATCCTGAAAGTCTTTAAATCTGTTTAATCTTGTTCAGAACAGGATTTAACGGATTGATGGATGAACAGGATTTTGATTGTAGATATTTTTGAGAATTGAAGCAAATGCTTGATGTATTTTTGTTTTAATCCTGAAAATCTTTAAATCTGTTTCATCTTATTCCCATAATCAACGAATGTGACAGCGTTATAATAAAGCACTCAAAAAACTGACAACCCTAAATAAATGTTAGAGTGCCAGCCTTTCCAAGAACCAAAATACTAAGTATTTAAACGGCGCATGTGTGGGAACAACAACACATCACGAATCGACGGACTATTGGTTAACAACATCACCAAACGATCGATACCAATACCTTCGCCTGCGGTTGGCGGTAAACCATACTCCAATGCTGTGACATAATCCGCATCATAGTGCATCGCCTCGTCATCACCCGCATCTTTAGCTTCCACTTGCTGCTGAAAGCGTTGTGCTTGATCTTCTGCATCATTCAATTCCGAAAATCCATTAGCAATTTCACGACCACCGATAAACAATTCAAAACGATCCGTAATCTCTGGATTATCATCATTTAAACGCGCCAAAGGTGATACTTCGGTAGGATACTCTGTAATAAACGTAGGGTCTTTCAGTAAATGTTCAGCCGTTTTCTCAAAGATTTCCAACTGAATTTTACCCAAACCATAACCCTCTTTGACAGGGATTCCCAAACGTTCAGCAATGGCTTTCGCTGTATCTCGGCTTTCTAAATCACTGCGCTGAATATCCGAGTTATATTGCAAAATCGCATCAAGTAAACTTAAACGCACAAACGGTTTCCCAAAATCATAAGTTTCATCTTGATAAGGCACAATGGTTGAACCTAGCACTGATTCTGCTAATCCACGGAACATTTCTTCAGTTAAATTCATCAAGCCGTGATAATCAGTATAAGCTTGATAAAACTCTAACATAGTAAATTCTGGATTATGCCGAGTCGAAACCCCCTCATTACGGAAATTTCGATTTAATTCAAATACGCGCTCAAATCCACCTACAACCAAACGTTTCAAATACAATTCAGGTGCAACGCGTAAAAATAACTCCATATCCAAAGCATTATGGTGAGTGGTAAAAGGACGCGCTGTTGCTCCACCGGGAATCGCGTGCATCATCGGCGTTTCAACTTCAAGGAAATCCCGCTCAATCAAAAATTGACGAATAAAAGCCACCACTTTAGAACGAGTGATAAACGTCTGACGTGACTCTTGATTACTGATTAAATCTAAATAACGCTGACGATAGCGGATTTCTTGGTCAGTCAAACCGTGGAATTTTTCTGGTAAAGGGCGTAATGACTTCGTTAATAAATGTACATTTGTTGCTTTGACGGACAATTCACCTGTTTTGGTTTTAAACAACACGCCTTCTGCAGCCACGATGTCGCCTAAATCCCATTGCTTAAATTCCTTATATTTATTTTCTGGCAAATCATCACGTTTAACATAGACTTGCATTTGACCTGACATATCTTGTAAGTGCATAAATGAAGCCTTACCCATGACACGCCGAGTCATCATGCGTCCAGCAATCTTTACCCGCACATTACGAGTTTCAATCGTAGCAGCATCTTGCTCACCATATTGCTCGTGTAAAGTTGTAGCAACACAGTTCCGACGAAATGTATTAGGAAATGCAACACCGTGCTCACGCATTTCAGTTAATTTGGCGCGGCGTTGGGCAATTTGTTCATTCTCATCAACCAATTCGGTCATTCTTATCCCTTCAGAAAATAGCTCTTTAATTAAACAGTTCATTTTACATCAAAAGCAAACAACAATTAACAAGCAGTGAATGTGAAAAACAGGATTCCGTTTATTTTTAAATACGCTAAACAGCTAAAATGCCCCGATATTCAACAGATTCTCCTAAAAATAATCATTTAAAGCTAGAATGTCCACAAAAAAGCAATTCTCCATTTCCAAATTTAAGCAATTAAGCTAGTATATTTGCCCCTTCAAAAAGCCATAATCTAAAGACAGGAACTAAAAAACATGAGCAGCTTAGAACAAGAAATGCAACAAATTGGTCAACAAGCGCGTGATGCTTCAGTCATATTGGCGCGTGCGACCACTAAAATGAAAAATGCAGCATTAGAAGCAATCGCAATCGAAATTGAAAAACAACAACATGTATTGATGGCTGCTAATAAAATAGATATGGATAATGGTCAGCAGCGTGATTTAAATCCTGCTCTATTAGATCGTTTGGCTTTAAATGAGGCTCGAATTGCTGACATGGTTGAAGGGCTACGTCAGATGGCAGCATTACCTGATCCTATTGGCGCAATTACAGACTTAAATTATCGTCCGAGTGGGATTCAAGTTGGCAAAATGCGAGTACCATTAGGCGTTGTCGGTATTATTTATGAATCGCGTCCTAATGTCACAGCAGATGCGGCAGGCTTATGTTTAAAATCAGGCAATGCGGCTATTTTACGTGGTGGGTCTGAAGCCATCAATTCTAATCAAGCCGTTGCAAAATGTATTCAAACAGGTTTGGAAAAGGTAGGATTACCAAGTACCGCGGTGCAAGTATTTAAAACAACCGATAGAGAAATGGTCAGCGAATTAGCTAAGTCATCAAAATATGTTGATGTGATTATTCCACGGGGTGGTAAAGGCCTTATTGAACGGGTAGCAGAAGTAGCACGAGTACCTGTAATTAAGCATTTAAATGGTATTTGCCATGTTTATATTGATGATGATACGGATGCCAGCAAAGCAATTGCAATTGCATTTAATGCTAAAACGCAGCGTTACGGCACTTGTAATACCATGGAAACCTTGCTTGTAGCGAAAAGTGTGGCAGGTGAAATTTTACCTCCATTAGCAGAGCAATATTTACAGGAAGGCGTGGAATTACGTGGTTGTGCTGAAACCTTGAACATTATACCTAAGGCAATTGCTGCGACAGATGAAGACTGGGATACAGAATATTTAGCCCCAATTTTATCGATTCGGATCGTTGATGACGTTGATGCAGCGATGCAACATATTCGTCAATATGGCTCAGGTCATACAGAGTCCATTATCACAGAAAACTGGACAACCGCCCGTCGTTTCTTAACTGAAGTTGATGCCAGTTCGGTAATGGTCAATGCGTCAACACGATTTGCAGATGGATTTGAATATGGTTTGGGTGCAGAAATCGGCATCAGTACCGATAAATTTCATGCTCGGGGCCCTGTGGGTTTAGAAGGCTTAACATCACAAAAATACATTGTATTAGGTGATGGACATATTCGGAACTAAGCATTATAAATCAGAATGTTGAATTTAATTACTGACTTTGATTGTTTAAATTTAATGACGTGAGTCTCAATATCATTTGGGACTCACCATTATTTAAGCTTTTTAAAGGGTGTTAGGAGTTAATAGAATTCTTTTGTAAATCTGATAACGAATAATCTTAAGCAAGTTTAATAGAGTCAACATATCAGTTATGAAATATAAATTGAATATCACATCATTACTGGTGTTTATTGCCATCGGTTTTGGTTCGACACTTTTATTATTTCCGGGTTTGTTGTTAGACCCCAACCAAGATAAAGCAATGGGATTGGTTATCATCACAATCACTCTTCTAGCAACTTCTTTTATCCCTGAATATCTCACAAGCCTGTTATTTTTTCTGTTAGCCATGTTATTCCATATTGCGCCTGACTATATTATTTTTGCAGGTTTTCAATCAACTGCTTTATGGTTAGTTTTTGGTGGTTTAGTGGTTGGGGTGGCTGTCATGTCAACAGGTTTAGGGCAACGGGTTGCAAATAAATTAGCGATACATCTTGAAGGAAGTTATGCCCAACTGATTACAGGGGTCACACTGGTTGGGGTTATGTTCGCATTTATTATGCCTTCGGCGATGGGGCGGGTTGTATTATTAATTCCTATCATGCTTGCACTGGCTCATCATTTTGGATTTCAAGCAGGTTCAAATGGACGTATTGGCTTAGTGTTGGCAGCATTATTAGGGTCTTCGATGCCTGCATTTTTTATTTTACCTGCAAATGTCCCTAATATGATTTTGGCAGGGATGGCAGAAAGTCAGTTAGGAGTCCACATATTGTTTGGAGAATATTTATTACTGCATTTTCCAATCTTAGGTGTGACCAAAATTGGCTTAACTATCTTCATCATTTTATGGTTATATCCTGACCAACCTGTTGTAACCAACACAGAAGAAAAACCGCCCTCAAATCCATTATCAAAATCAGAAAAAAAATTGGCAATCACACTGGCTATCTTATTATTACTTTGGATGACAGACTTTATACATCATATCTCACCTGCTTGGATTGCCCTAGGCGGTGCGATATTTCTGTTGCTACCTTTCACAGCGATTGTGAATACTGAACAATTCAATACTAAAATCAATTATGGCTCTCTATTTTTTGTGGCTGGAATTATTGGTTTAGGCAGCTTGATTAAATATTCAGGATTAGGCATCACGCTAGGTAATTACTTTATATTACATTTACCACTCAGCCCTGAAACGCCTTTTTTCAATTACATGTCAATTACATTTGTCTCCACTTTTTTGGGTTTATTTACTACCTTACCTGGTATTTCTGCAGTAATGACCCCGCTAACACCTGAAATAGCACAAGAAACAGGTTTTACCATACAATCAGTACTTATGTTACAAGTGCTTGGTTTTTCTACTATGTTTTTCCCATATCAAGCTCCGTATATTGTTGTTGCATTAAGCTTGGCTAAAGAAAACATGCGAGTTGTTTTAAAACCGCTTTTCATTTTTGCTGGCATCAGTTTGTTTATATTATTTCCCATCAATTATTTATGGTGGCAATTACTCGGCTGGATTTAATTGTCAAATTGGGAATCGTGTTTACATGCTTATTTCTAAATTCCTAGATTGTAAAAGAATTCAGAACTTGAGAGCGAACTAAGATGGCTTGATTAAAAAGCAAAATTGGGGTGTGATTGACTCATCGCAAAAATTTCAAAAGGTTTTGCAATGGTTCAGAGAGTTTTAAAAATTCGCTGGTATTTGGTGGGTTTCAGTTTGTTCTACCCACCCTACATGTGCAAGGTGAGTAGATTAAAATCTACGCGAAATTCATTTAAGATATAGAACAGATTTGCAATCTTTAAATGTGCTTTATACCGTTGCCGCGAGTTTATTCAATAAGGCATCAACTTTGGGTTCTCGACCCCGAAATGCAACAAATAAATCCATTGCACCTTGTGAACCCCCTTTTTCAAGAATGTTGCACATAAAGGCTTGACCCGATTCACGATCAAAAATGCCTTGTTCTTCAAATACGCTGAACGCATCGGCGGCTAACACTTCCGCCCATTTATAACTGTAATACCCAGCGGCATAACCGCCTGCAAAAATATGGGCAAATGAATGTTGGAAACGGTTATATTCTGGCGGAGATAATACAGAAACTTGCTCACGCACAGTGTTTAACAACGCTTGGATGTCAGTATAAGCTTGATATTCTTTATGTAAACGGAAATCAAACAAGGCAAACTCCAATTGACGCAACATAAATAAACCCGCTTGAAAGTTCTTTGCAGCATACAGTTTATTAAACAAAGCCTCGGGCAACACTTCACCTGTTTCAAAATGCTTGGCAAATAAATCTAAGCCCAATTTTTCCCAGCACCAATTTTCCATAAACTGGCTAGGCAATTCGACCGCATCCCATTCTACCCCATTGATGCCAGAAACAGGACTATAGTCAACTTGGGTTAATAAATGATGCAATCCGTGTCCAAATTCATGAAACAGGGTTGTCACTTCATTATGAGTTAATAAGCTTGGTTGCCCATCAATCGGCGGTGTAAAATTACATGCTAAGTAAGCCACGGGATATTGAATGTTGTCGCCTTGTTTTTTGCGAATCACACACTCATCCATCCAAGCACCGCCCCGCTTCTTCTGCCGCGCATATGGGTCTAAATAAAATTGCCCGCGCAAATGACCCTTTTCATCATGAACTTGGTAAAACGTCACATCTTGATGCCATACATCAACATCATCTTTAGCCTTAATTGTAATGCCATACAAACGTTGCACGATGTCAAACATGCCTTGCGTCACTTGAGGCAATGGAAAATAAGGTCTTAATTGTTCTTGGGAAATAGCATACTGATGTTGTTTTAATTGCTCAGAGTAATACCATAAATCGGCTTGAGAAAAATCTTGTAATTCATTTTGTTGCTCAGCAAACGCCTTCACTTGCTCTAATTCACTCAATGCAAATGGTTTTGATTTTCCTGCTAAATCATCTAAAAATTCCAGTACTTTATCAGGTGAATCCGCCATTTTTTGATAAACCGATAACTCAGCATAATTATCAAAATTAAGTAATTTAGCCATTTCTTGGCGCAAAATCATAATTTGTTGCATAATATCCGAATTATCCCATTGTGAATCACCTTGATCAGAGGCACGGCTCACAAAGGCCGCATACAATTCTTGACGTAATTCACGATCATCAGCATAAGTCATAACAGGTTGATAACAAGGCATATCCAGTGTGATTAACCAGCCATCAATTTCTTCTTGCTGCGCATTTTGCTTTAACAACGCTTTGACCGAATCAGGCAAACCTGTTAATACTGTTTCATCGGTAATCTGTTTTTTCCAGCCATGGGTTGCATCTAGTACATTTTGTCCAAATTTAGAACTGAGTTGCGATAATTGCTGCATAATTTGCTTGCAACGGTCTTTTTGCTCAGCCGCTAAATCCACACCTGCTAAATGAAACTGACGTAAGGCATTATCAATTACTCGTTGTTGTGCATGATCTAATTTCCCAAACTCTGCACTGTCTTTAACTGCTTGATAAGCTGTATTTAAAGCTTCATTCTGCCCAACTTCCGTGCGATATTCAGTCAATAATGATAAACCTTGGTCATAGACTTCTCGCAACTCATCACTGTCTTGTACATTATGCAAATGACTGACAGGCGACCATAAACGATTTAAACGATCATCTAACTCAGCCATTGGTAGCACTAGATTTTCCCAACTATAATCACCTGTTTGCGCCAAAATTGTGTCAATAGCCGCACGATTTTCAGCTAAGACAGATTGCAATGCAGGTAAAACATGTTTAGGTTGAATTTTGGAAAATGTAGGCAAATGGGTTTGAGTTAATAACGGATTATCCATATTATTCCTTTGTAGAATCCAATATTTGCTGGAGTGTTTTCACTTGTGCAGCATTATTACGGTTTTCTTCTTCAAGCAGAGCCAATCGCTGAGTTAATCGACGTTGACGGCGTTCTAATTCCGATTGATGAATATCAATGCCCAACACTTTGACTAACAACATGCCGATACCCAAAACGAATATCAAGGTTGGCGGATAATTAATCCCTAAAAAGCCGCCAAAAATATCAATAAGTTGGGGGAAAATGCCTAAACCCAAGATGATAAATGCAATCCACAACCACCATAGGGCATGCCGTGTATGTAAATGGTCGCGTCGAATCAGAAACAAAATAATGCCAGCAATGCTGAGTCCTAGCAACGCTGAAGTAATATGATAGCTCAGAGTGTACATGAATGTTTTTGCAGTATTTAAAGGGTGAATCCAACTATAATAAACAGTAAATCTACAACAGTAAATGTAAGCATTGTTTATATTGTGGTTAATCAGTAAAAAATAATATCAAAATTGTGTTACAGGACATAATCAATATCCTATTTCCTTGCAATAATTTAAACATAGGCTATAAAAAACAGGTCATTTGTAATTGATTGGGTCATCATAAAATAGTGTTATCGGAGTCAATCATGATGAGGATTTGAACGGAGAGATATGTATTATGATAAGTTCGGACATATTTTTAGTATTTACAAACAAGTCAAAATTTGTAACTGGCTAAAAACTGTCCGAAATATTGAAATTATACAGATTGCTGTAAAGCGTCTAAAAAGGCCTGATTCTCTGATTCAGTACCAACAGTCACCCGCAAGCATTGATCTAATAACGGATGTGAACCATGCAAACATTTAATCAATACGCCTAATTGTTTTAAGGAATTATGTACCTCAACTGCATTTTTCACTCGCATCAAAATGAAATTAGCTTCGGTTTCCCATGTTTCAACTTGTGGCATCGCTGATAATTTTTGTAATAAATCGACTCTATCTTGTCTAATTTTCTGTGTTTGCTGTTGGAAAATTTCATAATGTTCTAACGCAAAACTCGCACTGAGCTGTGATAACGTATTAATATTATAAGGTAAACGGATTTTATCAATTTGCTCTAACCATGATTTTGAGCCAACCAAATAACCCAAGCGCAAACCCGCTAGACCAAGTTTTGAAACAGTGCGCATCACTAACAAATTAGCATGGTCATGGATACATGGTAAAAATGAATGATCGGTAAAGGGTGAATAGGCTTCATCAACAACGACTAAACCGGGACTGCAATCAATAATATCTTCAATGTCAGCCCGAGCAAATATATTGCCCGTTGGATTATTTGGATAAGCAATAAAGGTTAATGCAGGTTGATAGGTGTCAATCGCTTCCAACATCGCAAATATATCTAAATTGAACTGACCTTCAACTAATGGTACACCGATATAACGCATTCCCAACATTTGAGCTATGTGCTTATACATCACAAAACCCGGTTCAGGTGCTAAAATAACCGCGTCAGGTTTATTCACCGCCATTGCCAACATTTGAATTAATTCATCAGAGCCATTACCCAAAATAACCCCTAAATCATCAGATATTTGCATGGTATTGCAAAGCTGTTGTTTTAATTCTTGGCCTGTTGGGTCTGGATAACGGTTTAAATGGGCATTTTTTAAACTTTCTAGCCATGTTTGAGTAAAGTGGGCATCCCAATCATAAGGATTTTCCATTGCATCTAATTTAATTAAGCCATTTGCATCCACAACGTAATAAGAAGAAAGTTGTTGAATTTCAGGTCGTATCCAAGCTGCAATATTATCATTCATCATTTTTTCGCAATAATTTTTAAAGCATTAGGCTAGTGTAGCATTTGGTTTTGCCCAGTACAATTGCTTATGTCCTTTGTCCTCAAAAGCTTGTGCAAGCCGCTGTGCCTCAGCCTTGGTTAAATTATTCTCTATTAAAAACGTATTATTATTATCATCCAACCGCCAAACTGACCAAGTGCTCGCATTGTTTTCATTTTTTTGAGATTCGTTACTCATAATATGTTTCCACTTGCTTAATATCGAGTATGTATGCAAACGATGTTTTTATCCCAATTCAAACCGATAACATGATTATTTTCACAACAGTGTCGCTATTTTTTTATCTAACAGATTATAATTTATGAATATCGATTCTTATCATCAAACTAATAAACTCATGTTACGCAAAATGTAAAAAAGTTTGAAAGAGTAGGGTGGAATAGATGAGTTTTTTGATGTTAGTTATTATGAATAAACTCTCTTGCACCGTATTCCGCCATCCCAAGCGTATCGCATATTTTGGTGGAAAACACTGCGCTATTCCACCCTACATAAAATGAAAAATTCTTTTATTTACGTAAGCTGAGTAATAAACCATATGAAACAAAAAGTCCTGATGTCGTGGAGCAGCGGCAAAGACAGTGCTTGGGCACTATATCAATTACTGCAAAATCCTGAATTCGAAGTATTTGGTCTATTTTGCACCATCAATAAAAAATTTAACCGTGTTGCGATGCACAGTGTCAGAGTTGAATTGCTGCAACAACAAGCTGAGCAAATTGGACTCCCGTTGTATATTATCGAGTTACCCTTTCCATGTAGCAATGCTGATTACGAAGCGATTATGGGCGATTTTGTAGCACAAGCACAACACGACCAAATTGATTGCTTTGCTTTTGGTGATTTATTCCTTGAAGACATCCGCCAATATCGAGTAGATAAATTAAAAGGTACGGGGATTGAGCCTATTTTCCTAATTTGGGGTATTCCTACCCAGCAACTGAGCAGACAAATAATTACAGGTGGTTTAAAAGCTATAACAACGTGCATCGACTCAAAACAAGCTCCAGAACATCTTATTGGCAAAGCGTTTGATGACTCATTTTTAGATTCGCTCCCTGAAACCGTAGACCCCTGTGGTGAAAATGGAGAATTCCATAGTTTCGTCTTCGACGCACCGATATTTAAGCATGCTATCAATATAAGCTTAGGTGATATTGTGCATCGAGATGGTTTTGTGTTTGCCGATATTTTGCCTAAAAACTAAGGTAATTCAATCGAACTGGCTCGCCAGTCAAACGGTGAACGACGCTGACCCGTAAATTGTTTTACTTTAAAATGGCTGTCACCAAAATCACAAAAACTATAATTGATTTGATTGCGCTGTAACTGCGAGGCCAATGGATTGAGCAATGCTACCACGTTGACATCCACCACATCTAATTCAATCGTACCATCAATGCCTAAGCTTGATGAGGTGTTAAAAATATCACTGCTACTTCGTGCACCACGGTCAAAAATACCCGTTGCATTGACCACAATATTACCGCCATTGCCTTCAATTGCAGTAGTTTTAACTTGGCTGTTATCAGTGATAATAAATTCAGATGAAAGGGTAATTTCCCCCCCATTGCCTGTTGATTGTTTCACGCTAGTATTAATTTCACTGCTACGCAATAAATGAATCATTTGTTCGGCATTCAAGGTGATTTCGCCACCATCATTTTGGGCTGAGTTGGTTTCAATTTTGGCTTTATTATTTAAGCGAATGGTTGAATCACTGTTAATATTTAATATGCCTGCACTCGAGCTTAAGCCCGAAGTTGAAATTTTACCTTGGTCAGAAAGCAATATACTGCCAACATCTAAATTAATACTACCCGCAGCCCCCGCACTGTCACCACCAAATAAAGAGCTTGCATTGATTTCACTGTATAAAATGGCTTTTTGAGGGAAATCAAATAAGCAGTCAAAGGTTTCCTGACTGGAAAGTTGCTCATATTCTTTCGGCAATTCAACATAGCCCGTAATATCAGCATGACGTTCTATAATAAGCTGAATATTCCCACCACTGGACACGTTGTTAGTAGTGCTATTAATTGAACCCCCTTGCTCAAGACTCAACGAACCTGTTTCTAAATGTAATTGCCCACCAGAACCCACATTATTGGGAAAGCCAACACTACGTACATATAAACCTGAGTTAATCCCAAAAATATTTTCGCCATAAGGATTACTCCCAGAAATTTCGGTTTCACCTGAAATATAAACATTAACTGCTCCGCCATTACCTGCGGTTTGACCCTGTGAAGCAATCACGCTGCTGGTAATATTTGCGCCATCGCTTAATGTCAGACGTTGTGCATGTAATTCCACACCACCTGCATCACCACCATCGATTTGGTTAATTGTAAATTTTACATCATCACAATTCTCAAGCTCAATGGCTTCTTGCACCTGTTTTGCATCAGGCAATTGCACTGAATTTGAACCAATGCTACTGGCAAATCCACCTGAATCCGTCCCTGATAAACTAATTGTACCCGTAGCGGTTATTTCAATATTGCCTGCATGACCACCACCCACTGTTTCACTGCTTATTGATGCCCCTGTTTTTAAATCAATATCTTGAGCTTCAATGGTAATATTGCCACCGCCACCAAGACTGCCCGTTTGATTGGTAATCAAGGCTGCATTGCTCAACTTTATATTTGTGGCGGTAATCTCGATTGTGCCTGCATTGCCTGTGGCTCTAGGATAATATTCGGAAGTACTGGCAGAAATACTACTGACAAAGGGAGATGGTTGAGACTGCTCTGGGAATTCTGCTTGAAACGCTTGCTGGTTTGAGCCTATTGATTGACTCACATCATCATCGGTTGCATAGCCTGAGACCGTAATCTGTGGTGCATCGATCACAATATTGCCTGCATTGCTGTTGCCTGTGGTATTGGTGTTGATTTCACCACCGCGCTTAATTATCAGCGTATTAGCCGTGATTTCAATATCACCTGCCACTCCTGTTTTACCACCAATTTCTCGGGCTTGCACTCGAATTCCACTACTTAAACCGTCAATATTTTCACCATAAGGATTAATCCCTGAAATCACTAAATCTCCTGTCAGAATCACTTCAATTTTACCGCTTTTACCAACCACTTCACCTTCTCGGGCAATCACGCTACTGGAAATATTACCGCCTTGTTCTAAAGTTAAATTGTCCGCATTAATAAAAATATCCCCTGCATCACCCACATCATTTTTTTTGTCTTGAGGATAAGCATCAGCAATAATGCGGCTGGCTTGCCCTGTTTCATCCGTGCCCCGAATCACAATATTGCCAGTTTTTTCAATCTGAATACTACCGCCTTTGCCTTTGCCAAAGGTTTCCACCCCAATAAATGAGCCATCCAAAATAGTTAATTCTTGTGCAGTAATTACAACACTACCCGCATCATTATTTTCACCACTGGCATTGGAATAACTGTAAATATTTGAGCCTTTGCCTAACTTATCATTGCCTTGTAACGTCAATTTTTCAGAAGCAGACACATTAAGTTCAGGTGCATTTTTTTTCGCGGTGGTATTAGTATAAATAGTACTGCCATCATTTAAACTGACATTACGAGCAATCACTTCTAAAATCCCCACAGAATCATCACCATCGCTATCCGTTTGAGTTTCTTGGGATATGGCGCTGGCATATTTTGATTCTGAATCCTCTCCTGACAAATACACTTCATCAGCTTCAATCCGCATTAATAGACCTTCACTATGCCCTGTGGTACTGGCTTGGATTTGACTGCCTTCGGTTAGCGAGAACTGCTCTGCACGCACCAATACACTGCCACCCACTTCGGTATTATCATTAATATCAATGCTAAGTTGGCTGCCATTATTCAGGCTCACCTGTTTGCCAATCAAATGAATTGAACCATAATCCTGACCGCTGGCACGAATTTCACTGAAGTCGCGTAATTCAATATCCGCAAATTTACTAATACCTGATGCGTCAATACCCGTTTCAAGTGTTGGGTCTAAAATAACTTCTCCTTGTGCGGCCACGCTGACTAAGAAAATATTGCCACCTGCAATTTCAATCTGGGGAAAACGTTCGATTTCAGTTTGCTCGACACCATTTTCATCGGATACGAGATTGGTTATGTAGCTGCCTTGTAATACGCTAATATCACCACCGATTAAAGATAAGGTTGCATTGGGTTGTAAATGAAGCTGGTCGGTATGTTCAGGTTCTTCAATTAATTTACCGCTGGCACGTACGCTAATCGCAGCGGCTGAATCGGTTAAAAATCCAAAGCTACGCACATCGGCTACACTCAAAATTGATTTTTCTGCAAAACGGGCGTGAAACTCATCACCATTGGTGAATTTAAGATAGTCCGCCGTCGTAGCATGAAAACTACCTTGAATATTTAAACGTGCATCTTTACCGAAACTAATACCAAATGGATTAATAAAATATAGATTGGCTTGTGGAATCTCTGAAATTAATTGCCCATTGATTAACGACGCTTGGCCACCTGTAACCCGTGCAATAATATTATGTATGTCTTCGCCGAGAAAAGTCGCAGTTTGCCCTTGATGTAGATTGAATAATTCAAAAC
>JADGDW010000025.1:0-24970 GCA_016744725.1 Candidatus Albibeggiatoa sp. nov. BB20
GTTGTTTCACTTACTGCTGACTCAACAACTTTGCCGCTGTGCCCCGTGAAAGATTGCGAATTATACGCATCTCACAAATTACGTCAACTACTTTCTTTATGTTTTTTGATGTTATTTTCAGATAAATCAAAATAACAAGTAAATTCAAAGTATTGCAAAACAGAGCTTCTTTAAATTAAGAAGGATAAACTATAAGTCCTATACCTTAACTAGTTAAATAAGGAAATTCTTGCTTTACTTCATATATTAAGACAAGACCCCAAGTTGAGTATAGTAATCACCTATATTGCTTTTGAGACTATATAAAGACAGCTACTTCTTATAATAAGGTGGATATCAAATAGACTCTATAAGTATAGACTGTGGAAAACTTGAGTAACCTATAGATCATTTCTAGCTATAATTGAGAGTACGGGTTTTACAATGACTTTAAGGAATACAAACAATGTCTAATGCTCGCTTACTTTATATCATTCTTATCTGTTGTAGCTTAATGGCTTCGCCTGTCACTCATGCTAGTGTATTTGGTGCAGTTTCAAAGCTGTTTAAAGGTTCTGATGAAGCGGCTCAAGTTGCAGGGAAATCAGATGAAGCGGCATTAGTGTTAAAATCAACGGATGATATGCCACTGGCAACTAAAGAAGCTGCCGAAACAAGTGATGCTGTTCCACTTGTAGTCAAAGAAGAACAACTTCCAGTGGCAGAAACACCTTTAGATGATGCACCTATTGCTAATGAAATAGATGCAGCAGAAGACAGTAATATCATTGGTGATATTGCTCAAGAAGCCACAGTGCAAGCCGCTGAAATGGCAGCTTCAGAATCGCAAGAAGAAGGCGAAACAACAGAAGTAGCAGAATAAAAGCTATTTTGAACTTCAAATAAGTCGACTCACCTGTGGATAACTTTTACTTCACTTGCAAACAATGCACGCTAAATAAATCCTGTTCATCAGTCCAAGATTGAATTGCCTCAAAACCCGCTTCTTGTGCAAGTTGATGAAATTGCGAAATACTATACTTATAAGAACTTTCAGTATGAATCGTTTCCCCCTCAGAAAACTGAAAACCTTGCTTACCAACCGATACTTTTTGCTGCGCTTGACTCACTAAGTGCATTTCAATTCGTCCTTGGGTTTCATTGTAAAAAGCATGGTGGGAAAAATATTCCAAATCAAAATTAGCCTCTAATTCCCGATTAATTCGATCTAACAAGTTCAAATTAAATGCAGCAGTCACACCTTGTTTATCATTATAAGCCGCATTTAAAACCCCTGCTTCCTTTTTCAAATCCACGCCAACCAGTAATTTACCTTCTGAATCCAAAGACTTAGCAACACGTTTTAACAATGCTTTAGCATGTTGTGGCTCAAAATTACCAATGCTCGAACCGGGGAAAAAAGCCGCACGTGACAAATGTTCAGGGCTATAAGGCAAATCAAAATCACTGGAATAATCAGCACAGGTAGCATGAATTTCCAAATCAGGATAATCTTGAGACAAGGTTTGTGCAGCGTCGAGTAAATGCTGTTTAGAAATATCCATAGGCATATAGGCTGCGGGTTTAACCGTTTGTAACAATGTGCGAATTTTCTGACTGCTGCCACTGCCTAATTCTACTAACAAACAGTCATCGCCCAATAATGCTGCCATTTCATCACAATGGGTTTGTAAAATATCCAATTCGGTGCGGGTGGGATAATATTCAGGCAATTCAGTAATTTGGTCAAATAGCACTGAACCTTTTTTATCATAGAAAAATTTCGGTGATAAGACTTTAGGCTGGGTTTGTAAACCGTCCAATACTTCTTGTTTAAAGTCAGCCATTGGTGGGTGTAAATCATAAAAATGAATCATGTCGTTATTCATAATTGTTCCTTATACGTCTTTTGCGAGCCGGAAACCCTTAAATTGCCAACGTTCATGCGGATAAAAGAAATTGCGATAACTGAGGCGAATATGATTTTGTGAAGTGACACACGAGCCGCCACGCAAGACAAACTGATTACACATAAACTTACCATTATATTCACCAATCGCACCTTTTGCTGGACGGTATTTGGGATAAGCCACATAAGGTGAGCGTGTCCACTCCCACACATCACCATACATTTGCTGTAAATGGGTAGCGTCTAATGCTGGAATCGGTTGCAAGTGGTCTGCTTCATAAAAATTACCTTCCATTGGTAGTGATTGTGCAGCAACTTCCCATTCAAATTCTGTTGCTAAACGTGCATCAGCCCAAGTTGTGTAAGCATCAGCCTCAAAATAACTCACATGACACACAGGGGCATTTTCATCTACAGGCTGTAAACCTGACAAGGTGAAACACCACCACGCATCATCACGTTTTTGCCAATATAAAGGAGCTTGCCATTGTTGCTGTTGCACGGTTGCCCAACCATCAGATAACCAAAATTCTGGACGTTGATAGCCTTTATCTTCAATAAATTCAATATATTCTCCGTTCGTAATCAAACGTGAACTTAATTGAAATTCATCGACATAGTGTTGATGTGTAGGATATTCATTATCAAAAATAAATTCGTTTTGAGCATTATTACCAATTTGGTACATCCCAGAATCAAAATGATGCCATTGTTGTAGATTTGGATTTGGATTTGTTTGAGGGGCAGGGGCTAAATCATCACGATAAACAGGATAGAGAGGATTAACAGAAAGATTGTATTTAATATCAGTAAAGAATAATTCTTGATGCTGTTGCTCGTGATTTAAACCAATCATAATTCTTTTTTGAATTTCGGGCTGTTCTCCAATATTCTCAATTAATATCTGCATTTTCTCATCGACATAAGCTCTATATCGATAAATGTCAGCTACGGTGGGACGAGATAATAAACCGCGTTTGGCACGAGGGTGCATCACACCCAATTGTTGATAATAAGAATTGAAAATATAATGAAAACCTTGGTTAAATTCTTTGTAGTCAGTTAGATAAGGTTTCAATAAAAAGGCTTCAAAAAACCAAGTGACATGGGCTAAATGCCATTTAGCAGGACTGGCTTCAGGCATGGTTTGAATTACATAATCTTCAATTTCCAATGGCTTACAGATTTTTTCCGTAACGTGGCGCGTGGCTTGATAATCTCGCCAAAGTTGCTCTCGCTCTAACATGGTATTAGATGAAAACAAACGGTTTGACATGCTCATAGTGCTTCCCTCACATCCCGTTTTAATGATTTAAAGACACTTGCTAGTGTAACATTGCTGTCAAGCTTGCCCAAATGCGAATGAAAAGCAAAAGAATGGACAACAAGTATTCATTCGCTATCTAAAAATATAATTTTAACTATTGGTCATTAATTGGCTTTAGGTTATACTTTAAGGATTTAGACATTTCTATTCTATAAAATCTTGATTATTTTATTATTATATGCACCAACTTGTTAAACCCCTGCTTTCACGTTACCAGCAGCAACAATTAGATTCAAGCAATATTACTCAAGCAGAATTGGCAACTCTCATTGAAACAGTGAATAGCCAACAGAAAGAACTTGAGCATAAATCTATTCATCTTAAAAAGATACGAACTCAATTAGCCAATAGTCGCAGTAAATATTTTAACTTATTTAAATATGCGCCTATTGGTTACGTTGTAATTGATAAATCACTCAATATTGTTACAGCAAATATTGCATTTCAGCATTTGCTGGGACTTAATAAAAAACATCTTATTAATCAATCTATTAATCAATTTATTCATTTCGATGATATTGGTATTTTTCATACACTCTCACTACACGCTTTTGATGGACTATATGGGCATGATATTCATATACGGTTTTTGAAATCTGATAATCAAGAGATACCAGTTAGCTTAAGTATTGTTCGTGTATTGGATGATGGAGAACAGATATTTATCAGCGCAATGGATATAACCGATAAAAAACACACAAACCAACAACTTAAATATATAACTGATTGTTTGAGCTATGTATTAGAAGATGTGAGTGATGGTTTATGGGATTGGGATTTAAACTCTGACGAAGTGTATTACTCTCCGCGCTGGAAAGCGATGCTAGGTTATCAAGATGATGAGTTAGAAAATCACTTACGCACTTGGGAACAATTAACCCATCCTGATGATGTGTCCACAGCTTGGAAAGCATTAAACTACTGTATTAAAAATAACCATACACGTTTTGAAATCAAATTTAGAATGCAGCATAAACAAGCGCATTGGGTTCATATTTTATCGCGTGGGCAGTTTAAATATGATACGCAAAATCAAGTAATACGTTTAACAGGTACACATGTAGATATCAGTGAATATCATCAAATTCAACAAGCAGTCCAGCAAAGTGAAGAACGCTATAAATTACTGTCAAGTGTCACATTTGAGGGTATTACAATTCATAAAAATGGTATTACTGTAGATGTAAACCAATCGCTGGCCAATATATTTGGTTATGAACAAGAAGCCTTACTACACACTGACCTTATCAAAAAACTGATATTCCCTGAAGACCATTCTATTATCTATCAAAATATAATTAAAGAGTATGCAGCACCGTATGAAGTCAGAGGTTTACGAAGTAATGGTGATATTTTTCCAGTTGAAATAGAAGCTTATGATTTTGAATACCAAGGGGAGGTATTACGTGTTGCTGCAATACGTGATATTACTGAAAAGAAAAAATCCCAATATTCCTTACAAGCCAGTGAAGCTAAATTTAAACGCTTATATAACAATACGCCATTAATGTTGCATTCGCTGAATCAGGCTGGACACTTGATTGCTGTCAACTCACATTGGTTAGAAATTTTAGGCTATCAAGAAGATGAGGTTCTATTAACTGATGCAGCAAATTATGTTACAGCGGAAGTAAAGGATCGCTATTTACAGGTACTGAATACGTTATGGGAAAAAAAACGTGTTCAAGATGTCAGCTATCAAATGATAAAGAAAAATGGTGAAGTCATTGATGTACAACTGTCAGCACAAATTGAATGTGATAGATTTAACACCCCATTATATGCAGTTGCTTATTCAGTTGATGTTACATTGCATAAATTAGCAGAAAAAGCACTGCAAGCCAGCGAAGCAAAGTTTAGAAATATTTTTGATTTTTCAGCCTCAGCAATGATTGTCTCTGATCATAACGCTCGTATTGTACGAGTGAATAAAAAAGCCCTAGACCTATTTAATTATACCACTGAACAATTTTATCAAAAACCTTATTTAGAACTGACTTATTCAGAGGATATTGAGTACAGCAAAATCCAAGTATCAAAACTTATTAATGGAGAAATTGATACTTTACGATTAGATAAACGTTATGTAAATCAATCAAATCAAATTATTTGGGCTGATGTCAATGTATCAGTATTAAGAGAAGAAACTGGCCGAATTCAGTTTTTTATTGCTCAAATTACAGATATTTCAGAAAAAAAAGCCGTTGAGCAAGCTTTGCAACGTAACGAATTACAATATCGCTCTTTAGTTATGGCAATGCACGATGGTGTTGTGATGCAAAATACCCAAGGGCAAATCATCACTTGTAATCAAGCTGCAGAAAAAATATTGGGTTTAAGCATTGAACAAATAATGGGGAAAAGTTCTATTGATCCAAATTGGCGTGTCATTCATCGAGATGGTTCTGATTTTCTGGGGCAAGATCATCCCGCAATGCTCACTTTGCAAACAGGACAGCCACAATATAACGTCATTATGGGAGTGTACAAACCCAATAATAAATTATCTTGGATTTCAGTTAATTCTGAGCCGATTACATTTGATGGAAGAATAAAAGACAAACCTGATGCTGTTGTTGCCTCCTTTTCTGATATTACCCAACAAATTCAAGATGAAGAAAAGCTAAAATCAAATCTAAAACAACAAATTATACTCGCTGATATTTCACAAAAATTACATGAATTTCAGAATTTTAATATTTGTATTCAGGAGAGTTTGCATTTATTGGGGGAACATACGGGTGTCAGTCGAATTTACATTTTTAGAGATTTTGACGGTGGACAATTTACTCGCAACGAATTTGAATGGTGCAACCAAAATATTCAGTCCCAAATGAGCGACTTACAAAACTGTTCTTATAAAGTTATCCCATCATGGAAAAGATTATTACAACACAATGGCAAAATATGTTCTAGTCATATTGATGAATTACCCAAAGATATTATCCAAGTTTTAGCACCGCAACACATTAAATCTATTCTAATTTATCCTCTTTTTATTGAACAAAAATACTCAGGGTTCATAGGTTTTGATGAATGCATTAAACATAAAGAATGGTTATTTTCTGAACTTGAATTACTACGTACAGTTTCCAGCTTATTCTCTAGTACGTTAGAGCGGCAGGTCATTTTGGAACGACTACAGCAAAGTGAAACACGTTTAAGTTTAGCCCTTGAAAATACGGAGCAAGGATTATGGGATTGGAATATAAAAACAGGGGATATGTACTTTAATGATGTCTGGTTCACAATACTCGGTTTTGAGCCAAATGAAATCGAAATGGGTATTGATAGCTGGTTTCAGCGTCTACACTCTGATGATTTACCACGTGCAAAGGAATTACTTAAATTACACTTTGATACTCAAACCAGTATTTATGAAGTCACAGCAAGAATAAAGCATAAACAAGGGCACTGGATATGGATTACGAATAAAGGCAAAGTCATTGAACGCGAGGCAAACAATTGCCCATTGCGTATGATTGGTACACTATTAGACATTACCAAACATAAAAAAATAGAACTAGCACTAAAAGCAAGCAAGCAACAGTTTGAGTCTATTTTTAACTATTCTCCAATTGGCATTGCAGAAATCAATAAAAAAGGCTTTTTTATCTTGAGTAATCCCGCCTTAGAAAAAATATTGGGCTATTCAAGTACTGAGTTAATGAAGAAACATTTTACAGAAGTGACACATTCTAAAGATGTCTATATGGATATGGATAAATATCAAAAGTTAATCTCAGGTGAGATTTTTTCATATTCGATGGAAAAGCGTTATCTCAAAAAGGATCAATCAACTATATGGGGCTTATTAACCATTGCGCGAGTTGATGATGAAGAGGGAAATATGAGCCATGCGATTGGGATTGTGCATGATATTACAGAAAAAAAACAAATGGAGGAACAGTTAGTTAAGCGTGAAGAATTACTCCAAGTACAAAATGAAGAGCTGGCCAGCCTCAATGAAGAATTAAACACAAATAATGAAGAATTGATCCAATTAAATACCAAGCTCAATTATACTAATGATGAATTACAAATTGTTAATCAAGCTTTGCAGCGTGCCAAAGAAGAAGCCGAAAAAGCTAATCAAACCAAATCTGAATTTATTGCTAATATTTCCCATGAAATTCGTACTCCAATGAATGTTATTTTAGGATTTAGTGAGATTTTGCGGGAAAAATTAGCAGATAGACCACAATATATTGATTATTTCAATGGTATTTTAAATAGTGGTAAAGCCTTACTCAATTTAATTAACGATATTTTAGATTTATCCAAAATTGAGGCAGGGAGATTCGAAATTCACACAGCTCCCGTATTTATTCAACCTTTACTCAATGAAATAAAACAAGTTTTCTTTGTAAAAGCCAATCAAAAAAGTTTAGAATTTTCTGTGGAATTTTCACAAGATTTTCCACTTTGTATTTTGATGGATGAAAGTCGGTTGCGCCAAATCCTATTTAACTTGGTTGGAAATGCAATTAAATTTACTGATCAGGGTTTTATTAAAATTATGATTCAGGGCACTCATATTCATATTAGAAAGCAGCTAATCGATTTTGAAATTATTATTAAAGATAGTGGTATTGGTATCAATGAAGCAGATTTCGAAAAAATCTTTGAACCTTTTCAACAACAAGAACTACAAAATATCAGAAAATATGAAGGCACGGGGCTGGGTTTATCTATTACTCGTCGATTGGTAGAAACAATGAATGGCAGTATTCACGTATCCAGCGATATAAGTAAAGGTTCGGTTTTTACTGTTAGATTTAAATCTGTACTAATAATAGCAGATGAAGACTCACATCCCCCCACTAACTTAGCTTCCGTAGATGATGTACAATTTCAGCAGTCTTGTATTCTTTTAATTGATACAGTTGGAATTAATCGTGAAATATTAAAAGGTTATCTAGCTTCACATCATCTAATATTGAAGGAAGCAACAGCAGGACGCGAAATATTATTATTGCTTGAGCAGACTAATGAAATACAAAAGCCTGATGTCATCATCATTGATATTGATATGCCGCACCAATGGGGCTATCGTATTTTAGATAGAATTCAGCAAATACCTTGCTATCAAAATATTCCTGTCATTGCCCAGACGGTATCAAGCAGTGCTTTGCAAAAAGCCCATTCATTTACAGAAATTCTATTAAAACCAGTTTCAAAACAAAATATTATTCAATCTTTAATGAAGCTGCTTCCATACACTTTAAGCAAACAAGAAGATACTGCTAAAATACATCTATGTGATGAATTAATAGCAGCAACCCCTTCATTGCAATGTATACAACAGTTGCAAGATTTAATGGCTGAGTATGAGCATATTGCCACCTATTTATCTATGCCTAATGTGGATGAATTGGGACAAAAACTAATAGAAATTGCCCAACATTACCAAATTGAGCCTTTAGCCAATTATGGGCAACAATTTATTATTGCTGCAGATAATTACGATATTGAAAAAATAATACAATTATTACAGAACTTTACAGTATTACTTAAAACGCTATCAAATACTATAATGACAGGGTAATGAAATTGATGCAAATGGATTACATAGTCTTAATCGTTGATGATGTGCCTAAAAATTTACAGGTTGTTGGGAATATATTAAAAGACCAAGCGATTCATTCTTATGCTGCTTTAAGTGGTAAACAAGCCGTAAAGGTCTTAGAAAATACACGTATTGATCTTATTTTACTAGATATTTCAATGCCTGAAATGGATGGATATGAGGTTTGTCGTCAAATCAAGCAAAATCCAAAACTAGAGCATATTCCTATTATTTTTCTTACAGCCCGCTCACAAACTGAAGATGTCGTAAAGGGTTTTGAATGTGGTGGAGTGGACTTTATTACTAAACCATTTAATAGTGCAGAGTTATTACAAAGGGTAAAAACACACTTAAAATTAAAACATTATGAGGATGAACTGGCTGAGAAAAATAATCAGCTACAAGAACTAAATGCAACTAAAGACAAGTTTTTCTCTATTATTGCTCATGACTTAAGAAATCCATTCAATACATTGTTAAGCATTTCTGAATTATTACTTGATGAACAGGTTAATGTTGATGAAATGAAACGGAAAGAGTTTCAACAAATGATGTATGACAATGCAAAATGCACTTATGCTTTAATTGAAAATTTATTGTTATGGTCACGTAGCCAGCGCAATAAAATTGATTTTAATCAAGAAGTTATTTATGTCAGAGAGTTATTAAGAGAATGTATTATGTTAGTGCAACATACTATTGCGAGTGCAAAACAAATTGAATTGGTGCTTGAGAAAATAGATGAGGATTTACAAGTTGTTGCTGATTATGAAATGATAAGTACAGTTGTGCGTAACTTATTATCTAACGCAGTTAAGTTTAGCTACCCTAAAGATAAAATACATATTGGTGTACAGGTTTCTGAACAAGAAAAAGTATTATTTCATGTCAAAGATACAGGTATTGGTATGAATCCCTCTCAACAACAAAAACTATTTAAAATTGAAAATACCTATTCTCGTTCAGGAACGCAAGAAGAAAAAGGTACAGGCCTAGGCCTTATTCTGTGTAAAGAGTTTATTGAAAAAAACAATGGCCAAATTTGGGTTGAAAGTATAGAAAATCAGGGCACAACCTTTTATTTTAGTTTGGAAATAGGATTTGAAGAAATAGATAATTTGCGACCCTATAAAAATACTTAAACACGATGGACAACGTCACTGTTTTATAACAGGCTAAAATTCATAATCGCCGCCAATCCTTGTTGCAAAGTTGAATATTTTGGAATGACTTGTAATACTTGCTGCATTTTCTGATTATCGATTCTTTTTGATTCAGCCAAATAACTATTCATTTCTGGACTTAATTGCTGTTCTGCCTGCTCTCGGCTCAAAGTCGATGGCAACGGTAAATTCATTGCAATCGCCACTTGATTAAAATAATCGGTCATGGTGGTTGGATTACCATCAGTAATATTAAAAATCCCTTGTCCAGCTTGGCTGGCAGCAATGCAAGCATTGACTAAATCGTCTACATGTACACGGTTGCTATAAGGCGCGATTGCTTCATCTAACACTGATAAACCGTGTTTTAAGCGAGCAATAGGCAAACGTTGTGCACCATAAATGCCTGCAACCCGTAAAATCACCCAGTCGATTTGCTGTTGTTCAGCCCATTGTTGCCACTGTTGTTCCGCATCGGCACGGCGTTTTGCTCGGTCAGTTTGTGGATTTAATCCACGTGTTTCATCTATCCATGCGCCTTGGCAATCTCCATAGACACCTGTGGTACTGATTAAAATGGCTTTTTTTGGTTTAGCTGTAAATTGGCTTAAAAAATGGCTGATGCGCGTATCGCAAATACCCTGAGCAGATGGCGGAGCAAAATAAAACAAGGTATCTACTTGAGATGGTAAATTGCCCAAAGTCTCAACTTGATCCAGATCAGCAACATAAGTTTGAACCTGTGCCATTTGTAAACGTGCTTGATTTTGTTCTGAATGAGTTAAAGCAGCAACAGATTGATTTTGTTTCAATAATTTCTCCGCTACTTGCAAACCAACATAGCCACAACCAATAATAAAATTCATCTTGTTTTACCTTGATTAAAATTACATTACAGAACGCCTTTTATATTTCTGCTAAATAGTATCTTAACAACGCTTCTGCCCAATCAAATAGCTTAGGTGTTCTGCATTCGTTCCACAGCAACCCCCTAAAATCTTCAGCCCAAATTGTTGATTAAAACGCAGCATTTCATCACCCCAGTGTGACACGGTATCTGATTCTAACTGCACAGCATTATCTAACTCACAATGGTCTAGTGAGGAAGCATTGGCTTGATATCCAATTAAACGTTTAAATATTCACGGCGGCTGGGCATCAGCACATAAAAAGCTAGGATAAGCACAGTTGACCATAAAACCTAAAGCGGGCTTAGTCGTTGCAGAGTCAATGGTTTCGATTGCAACACTTAATGGTGTTCCATCTAATAAAGTGCCATCACGAGTAATTACAAAACTGATAATGTACGGCACATTGGTTATCTCCATGGATTGTGCAATACCAATCGCTTCATTAATATTGGGTAAAGTTACTGCAAGCAGTAAATCAACCTTCGCCCCTACTAATGCATCAATTTGCCATTGATGGAACTGCTTAGCTTCTTGTGTCGATAATCCTTGATTAGGTTGATAACAATCATTTTTACAGCTTATCATGCCCGCAATTTTAACTTTATCTGGTTGGCTACTGGCTTGTTTTATTTGCTGTAAGAATTGTACCGCATCAGTGTTGATCTGTTCAAAAGCGAGGTTATTTGCTTGGGTTACACGTTCGCGATTGGCTCTCCATGTGGGCGTACACATCAAAAACGGTACATGTGCATTGAGGGCAATACCCATATATTTTTGATAAAGCTGCTTAAGTGGTTCAGCCGCACTATAAATTAAAGGGGCATTGCTCAAAGTCGGATGTAGTTGTACATCACTGTGCCAGCGTAATTGTTCAACAATCGCGGCTTCCATCAAAATCAGTTTATTATTTTTTAAAAGCGTTTCCATACGAGATTGTCCTGTCAAAGTACACATCACCACAACCACACATTCAGCATCAACAAGCTAAACAATTAATTATTAAAGACTAATGACATTTTTTACTCTACCGACTTCGCCTGTTTCCAACATAACTTTAATACCATGCGGATGATTTGGTGAATTGGTTAGAATGCGTTTAACCATGCCATTAGTCAGTGTTCCGCTGCGTTGGTTGTGTTTTTCAACAACTTCCACTTCTGCACCGATTTGTATATTACTTCTTTGTTGTCCGTCCATTAATCTCTCTGATTTCGGCTAAAGCCCGTTGATATGATGAATTATTTTAATCAGTTAAAGACAGCCAAACTGAGAAAATAGGTTTTGGTTCATAGTCGTTTTATTTTAAAGTGATACAGGACTGGCAGTCCTTGATTTCAAAAATGACTGATATTTAAAGTATAAAAGGATTGCCAGTCCTAACATACAAACCAAAATTGACTATATTATGGGAAATAAATACCTTTTATTAGCAGATTTTCAAAGACGCTTATCACTATTAAAATCAACTTTATAGATCATTAATTTCACCCAATCATTCACGCTCTCACACAACGATGATGCAAGAGCAAATAAAAACTTACATATTTTGTAAAATCACGTCTTTGACTTCAGCCAACTCAGGTTTGATTTTAATCAATGGCGTAATACTTTGTTTGATTGCAGTGTCTGGGTCTTTTAAACCATGTCCTGTCAAAGTACATACCACGGTGCTACCTGCTGGAATTTTACCCGCTTGAATATCATCCAAACAGCCCGCAACACTAATCGCCGATGCTGGTTCACAGAAAATACCTTCTCTTTCAGCAAGTAGTTTCTGGATACGCAAAATTTCTTCATCAGGGAACTCTTTAAACCAACCGCCTGATTCTGTCTGTGCATTCACCGCTTTATCCCAACTTTGAGGATTACCAATACGAATTGCTGTGGCCACTGTTTCAGGATTTATAACAGGTTCTCCACGTAAAAATGGAGCTGCGCCACTGGCTTGATAACCACACATCACAGGGCGTTGATTGGTCATCCCATCTTTGTGATATTCAGTGTAACCCATCCAATAAGCTGAAATATTACCTGCATTACCCACAGGTAAACAATGGAAATCTGGTGCACGTCCTAAAGCTTCAACAATTTCAAAAGCCGCGGTTTTCTGACCTTGCAAACGATAAGGATTGATTGAATTGACGATTTCAACAGGTGCTTCTTGCGCCACTTCTTTTACTAAACGCATCCCATCATCAAAATTACCCGCGATTTGAATCACAACAGCACCGTGCATCATCGCTTGGGCTAGTTTGCCTAATGCAATTTTTCCTTCTGGAATCAAAACAAAGGAAGTAATCCCCGCTCTTGCACTATAAGCTGCTGCACTGGCTGAGGTGTTACCCGTTGAAGCGCACACCGTTGCTTTGCTGCCTTTTTCAACGGCTTTAGTAATCGCCATGGTCATGCCACGATCTTTAAATGAACCTGTTGGGTTTAAGCCTTCATATTTGACGTAAATATTGACTTCTTTGGTTAACTCACGCGGGATATTATTCAAACGAATCAAAGGTGTATTACCTTCACACAAACTGATAATACGTGTGTCATCATGAATTGGTAAACGGTCGCGATATTTGTCAATCAAACCTGTATAACGTGCAGTCATAAACGAACCTCTAGTGCTAATAATTGTTGTTATCTTTAATCGGAGAGACTGCCCATGCTAACGTAATCGCGTAAAAAATGAGTGTCCAACCTAATAAAATGTTTAAAATAATGATTGACGCTTGATACGGGTGTGACCGATTAATTGCAATCATAGATGGTAGTAGATAAGTAACTACAAATCCCACCATCAGAAATAGCGACAATAGTTTGGCAATCATAGTTTACTCACAAGCAAGCAATGCAGAATTTAAGCATTTTATAGTAAGGCTTAGCTGTTTTCTAGGGAAAACAAAAGACTCAAACATTTCAAGTTTATAGGGCTACCAGTCTTCAAAGGATCGACAGCCCTGAAACTTCTTTCATTATCAGTTATTACAATGTTGAGCATGTCTCTGTAACAAAGATATTGCCACCTGTTTCAGTAAAGCACGCAGATGTTCGACTACGTTGATTTTGCTGCGTGGTTAAATTTGGAATATAACCCACATCATCGACATATTCGCTATATTTCTGAATCATAGTGTTGTAAACCTCTGGATATTCACCAGACAGATTAATTAATTCTCTAGGGTCTGATTTGAGGTTATACAATGCCCATTGCGTATCTTCACCTGCCCCCCAAGGATTATCACCTAACTTCAAAATTTTCCAATCACCCATATACAAAGCCCGATTAATTGAACCATATAACTCAAATCCAATCGCATCGGTTTCTCCATAAATATTATCAGTTTTACCATCAAATAGCGGACGGAATGAACGCCCATCCAATGGATAAATCCCTTCTTCTCTATCTTGGTAAGGAATTAATGTGCCGCATGTTGCACCTTCAGCAGGATGAGAAACCAAAGCATAATCTAAGAACGTAGGAAAAATATCTAAAATAGACATAAACCCATCTGCTCGTATACCTTGAGCTGCATTCGGAATCGTGATAATGCTTGGCGCACGTAATCCACCTTCAGCCACAGTGGCTTTTGCCGCATAAAATGGTGTAGAAGAAACTTGTACCCATTCAGGTGGTAAAGTAATGAACGATTTTGCTAGTCCCATATTTTGATAACAAGGGTTTTGGGTAATGTCATCAGCACTGGTAACGTCTTCAGGTAAACAGTTGAAAATATCCACTTCAGGATACCATGCTAAATAGTTTGCTCTGACATCACGGTTTTGGTCATCAGCACCATTATCCCCGAAAAATAAAATCACTGTATTATCATATTCGCCTACATTTTTTAAATAATCCATAAAACGCTGCATACTAAAATCCATATATTCAATCATGCCACTATAAATCGCCATCTTCTTGGCATACACTTTTTTCTGATTCAGAGTCAAACTATCCCAAGCAGGATATTCTCCCGCATTATTTGACCATCTATCAGGATAAGGTAAATTTTCTGAAATTAAACCCTTTTCAATCATACGATCAAAACGTTGACGACGAATTTCATCCCAGCCTGCTTCATAAATAGGCATATATTTTTCGGTTAAATCCACAGGTGATTGCAACGGGCCATGTGGTGCTTGATAGGCAAAATAGGCAAGAAAAGGCTTTCCATCAGCACGATTAGCTTCAATGTTATTAATCATAAAATCAGTGTAATCACGAGTCGAATAAAACTCATCAAATAATTGATATTTATCTCCATAACCTACTAATTCATCAGCTTTAGCACGGGTGGTTGCAACTTCTTCAACCATTGGCAATTCAACAATTTGGCCTTGTTTAGTGTAGTGCGTATAAGGATATTCTGGGGTAAAACCGATGTGGTTAAAGTTGCTGCTTGCACCTTCTAATAACACAAAAGTATGTTCAAATCCGCGTGAATAAGGGCGATATTCCTCATTTTCTCCTAAATGCCATTTTCCCGTGATATAAGTATGATAACCCGCCTCTTTTAACACCGTTGCCAATGTCACAACCCGCTTATTTAATTGACCTTCATAGCCCGGTTTGCCGATATTTTTAGTCGGACTTGAGTGCGGATTATTGATTTGACCATCAGCATTGAGTGCATTGTCTTTTTCTAATAAATCAGCATCAACGGCTTCTTGATGAGAATATTGATTAGTTGCGTATGACAAATATTCTGGAATTAAACGCCCATCCATTGTACCCAAACCATTCCGATGGTTATCAACACCACTTAACATCATCGCTCGAGTTGGTGAACAAGCCGCTTGTGTATGAAAATTGGTTAATAAAATACCCTCATCGGCCAATATATCTAATGCAGGTGTATCAGCTTCGCTACCAAATGGAGAAATATCGGAATAACCCAAATCATCTGCTAAAAAAATAACAAAATTGGGCTGTTCTAAAATCCGAGTGGATGCTGAACCAATTGGTGAAAGGAATTTATTGGCAGCTAAAGTTGAATCAGCCTGAGTATAAAAGGCATACACGGCATATATTCCAGATGAGCTTAGTGGCAAACTATCAATGCTAAATTCAGGGATGTCCAATATTTGGTTGGTCATCGTAGTCGATTTGGCATAAGGCACAGCACAGCCTGTATCATCTTCATGACATACGACAGGTTCGTCATTTTGCACCATATAAATTAAATTATCATTGGCTTTGGGGTCTAATACTACCCATAAATCAGCCATTTGTTCATTGGCATCGGTGGGGAGCTGCACATCAATATTAACTTCAAGTTCATTACCTAATTGATAAATAGGGTTTATATTGACATGAACGCCAATTTGTTCATCTAATAATGCTGCGGGCACTAAAGTAGGCAGTAAACTAGTGATGATAGCGAGATATTTAACCAATTGATATTTCATTAAATGAATCACTCCTTTGAGATAGAATAACTGGATTATATTAATTATTAAAACGAGACTTTATATAAATAGTCCTATTATAAATCAGGTTTAAATACAATCGTAATATTTAATAAAAAATCATCTAATGCCAGTTAAAAATCAGATTTAAGAAGTAATTTTATGATTAAATGTAACTACTTAGTCCACTTATATCAATAGATTACAAAGAAGTGCTTATTGAAAAACAATAAACAAGGAAAGCATTTTATTTGCAAGCACAATGAATAAAATAGTTGATTAAATAGCTTATGAGATAAACAAAAATAGATATTATGTCTTGTTAAATTTGCTTAATCCCATAAACCCTCTATTTTCAATCTAAAGCCATAGGTTTCTTAGCAAAACTCAGTGTTTTATCTAATGGCTTGCCATCGCGTAAAATCTGTAACTGCACGGTTGCATCTAATTTTATGTAAAACAAGGCATATTTCAAATCTGATACCGTTGCAATATCCGTATCTTGCAAACGCATAATAATATCACCTGATTTTAACTCGGCGCGGTGCGCAGGTGTATTTTCCGAAACATTGATGATTTTAAGCTGGTTTTCGATTTCTTCAATCATCACGCCAAGCTTTGGTGCTTTTTCTCCTTCCACTTCCACCGTCATCAACACATAATCAGCAATATCCGTTTCTAACATTTCATCTTGCAAAATGGTCACATAATCTAATTCATTATGCGCAAAAACCCGTTTCGGAATCCCATAACCATAACGTAAATGCCCGTTACCCGCTAAAACTACCATTTTCATATCAGGATTATGTTGCAAAAACTCATCAACCGAATTCGCCATGGTGTCATCCCATAAGGTTTGCGCTTGCAAAAAATGCTCAAATTGCTGATGACCTTGATTGGTGGCATGAAATCCAAAAATATCGTACAAATCTTGCTGGTAACGCAAATTGGTAAAATCTAAATATTCAGGCACTTCATATAACAGATTCTCAGTTAGATTATGAATGCCTTTGCGGGCGGTACTGCGGGTCACATCGCCCTCAATATTCAGTGCAATCACAGGAATACCATTTTGACGAGCATAATCAATAATCGGTTTGTACAAATTATAATCAAACCGCCATTTTGAAAAATAAGCCGAATCTCGTAAAAAATCCTTTTCGGTACTCATTTCACCAATATATTCATCTAAAGCTTGCTGGTAAGGACGTTGAAACATTTCCATCCCAATCGCAACGGAATTACCTTTTTCATGTAAATATTGAATAACTGCTAATTGGTTTAAATGATGAGCAAATTGGTCATGCTGTTCACCGACATAAATAATCGATTTACTAGCAATTTCAGGTAATAATTGTTCTAAAGTTTGGGGGTTTTTAGGCTGTTGTACATAGCTTGGTGCAGCTTGATAAATGCGGATGCCATTTGCAGTTTCTGCAATATTTTTCTGAGTATTTCGAGCTTGATTAAAGCTAAGTTGTGAATATTGTCCATAATGAGCGATCCGATGTGCTACATTTCGACTGACATCTACTGATGAGGAATATAACCACAGGATATTTTGTTGTAAATTATAAGGATTCTTATAAACTTGTAACACAAGGTCTTCTGTTGGTTTTTCCATGGGTTGGCGCAGCATGGAAAGAGCTAAATTATCTGCACCGACAATCAGTACAGTATTTTTCTGCAACTCAACAAAAGTAACATCTTCAGGTTCAACATATTCCACATTTGCAATGCCTAGGCCCTTAATCAAAGGCTGATACAGTTCTTTTTGTTCAGGTTTAATTGACACTAAAATACTGCCTTTTGCTAAGATATTGGATAAAACAGGGGTTTTCTCAGTTTCTGATAATGTCCGCATCAGATCATAATCAGGGTCAATGGTCACATTAAGTGGTGGTGATGTCAGCATCAAAGTTAGGTCTTGCTGCTTTTCTGTGACTTCAATCCATTGTTTATGTTTTCCTTTCATATCTTCAACCACAATAGGCAAGCGTAATTGATAAGGTTGTTCAGTCTGTTGCTCAATGCTAAAACTGAATTGTTGTTGACCTTGAACCACGGCAAAACGTGCATTTTTAATCAAAAAATCAGGAATATCTTTGCGTGTAATCCATTGCTCAAAAAAAGCGGCTAAATCTTGTTGAGTTGCGGTTTCAAAGGCTATTTGTATATGCTGCCATGATATTTTTTGATGCGCATAATTTTGTAATAAATCACGGAATATTTGCAAAAATAATTCTTCACCGACCAATTGTTGCAATTGATGAAATAACATCATGGTTTTTCCATAGCCAACATTGCTTTGTGTTTTATTATTTCTAACTCTAAACTCATTGATAGCTAAACTATTTTCACTATTCACATAAGCTTGATATTGCAGCAAAATATTCTTACGATATTCGACATCTTCACCAGATTTTTTTTTATAATAATGATCCGCTAAATAGGTGGTTAATCCCTCTAACCAGTTGCCTTGCTCAAAATCAGCATAAACCATATTGCCAAACCAACTATGTAAAATTTCATGCCCTAATGAGGTTTTTACAATAAAAGGCAGTTTAATCACTGTTTGTCCCAATAAAGTATAAGTCGGCATCGCATAGCCTGTGGGTAAGATATTCTCAACAATGGCAAATCGCTTATAAGGATAAGGGGTTAATAATTTTTCATAAATTTCAATATATTGTTGTGCGTAATCTAAATAGGTATCCGCTAAATTCGCATCTTGTTTGAAAAAATAAGTCTGTAATTGAATATTATTGAATTGTCGCTGTTTTATCACATAATCTTTAGAAGCCATCAAATTGAGATGATCCACAGGATGGGCAAAATTAAACTTAAAATACTCGTGCTCTGGCTGTGATTGTTGTTCAATCGTTTCCGCTTCAGAGTTGGCGATAAAACCTTGAGGCAAGCGTGCAGTTAATTGATAAGTGGCTAATTGCTGTGGTTGTGGATACCAGTTTTGAGTTAAAAATGCGTGAGATGAATTGATAATATTGCGGGTTTGATCTGGGTTCAGTTCAAATTGAATAACAAGTGGCTGCTGCGCGGATAAAGTGGTGGTGAATATCGGTTTTGAAATATTTTTTTGATTGGATGTAACTTGGCTTAAGTTACTGAGATTTAATTGTAATTCTATTATTTCTGTCGTAGATAAAGTGGCTTTTCCTGTGAGTTTTTGCCCTTCAATTTGCACATCCAAGGCATAGTGTAAGGGGCTGGCATGTAGCACCGCTGTTAAACCATATAAAAGTAATACACTCAGTAATCGCATTTCTATTGCTCCTTTAATATCTGGTTATGATGGTGATCGATTCGGAAAGTCACAAGCGGCGTGAATAAAGCCTATTTCGGATTAAATTAATCGGCGTTTGATTGTCTCATAATAAGCAATTAAAACGGACTGACAAAAAAAACCGCTAAACTCATATAATCTAGCAGGTTTTAATCATGTCAAACTGAAAATAGATATTTACGCCACTAACAAGGCATTTTTGGCAATATTGGCCAAAATATTATTCACCGCTGTAATCAAGGTATCTTGAATCGCCTGCTCTTTGGTTTGATTTTCGGGCAATTTACTTTCGTCGATTTGTACTTGTAACTGGCCTTGTTTGACCTGTTCATGCAACATTTTGACTAAATCATCGGTGCTGTGTTCACCATCTAAATGCAATAAAACATGAGAGGTTAAACCGTCAATTTCGCCTGTTTTACACTGCAAATTTGCCATCGGTTTTTTATTTTTCAATTGCCAACGGGCTAGCGGACTTGAAACAGGACGCACACTGATTTTAGTTACAAAAGCAGGCGTATAAGCCATTAATTCAATTACGTTTCCGCTTTGAATATACAGTTGCAACAATTCCTCAGCCAATACTTGACGATAGATTTTGATATTATGCTCAGTCTCATTTTTCAACTGCATGTTTTCCAACACTTTCTTAAACAAATCCTCAAATGGTATAGGTTTTGGGTAATACTGGCCTAAATAGTTCACTGCCGCTTGAGTTAAGGTATGCTTGACTTCAACACGCTGTCCCAACTGGGTTTTAAAATGGGCAGGTTTTGGCTCAACCACGAGTGACGAAATATTGGTTTCTGGTGCTAAATTAGCCGCAATTTGTAATTTTGCTAATGCTTCCCAGCTAATATCAGACTGAATTTTTTGTTTAGCATGACAGAGAATCGAGCTGCGATAACTACGATTGAATAAGAAATCATGGTATTGCTCACGCGTAACCCGATCTTTTTTCGCCAATTGATTAAACACATGCTGATGTTTAGTTTTAATATTCAGCGAGCTACGGAAATCCACATCTGTCACATAAGCCAATTCATTTTGCTCTAATTTAGTCACAAATTCATGAAAATATAGAGGCTGGTTAACCCCTTCTAAATATTCATGAAATAAGTAATCATCAGATTGTTGACTTAAAGTTTGTAAGCGTTCTTGTAAAAATACGCCGTAAAAACTTTGTTGCTCTTGACCAATATCGGATGCAATTTGTAATAAGCCGCGTGCTTCTGCAATACGGTGCTCAATTGAACTATTATCAATGTGTTGCTGGTGATAACGCATCATGTCTAAACTGGTTTTAAGCATATTCCAACCGGGCAATGTGTTGTAACTAATACATGCCAATCCATTGAATGCAAGGTTATTTTTACAAATAGATAAAATCTTGTTTTGCAGTTCTTCAGATACCCAAGAAAATAAACCATGCACTGAAATATAATCAAACTGTCCCAGTGAATCATTAATATCCAGCAAGTCAATTCGCTTCAGCGTCACATTACTTAAACCAATCTCATCCACGGTTTGTTGAGCAGTGGCTAATTGCTTTTCAGAAATATCTAAGCCCCAGCATTCAGTTTCGGGCAAACTCTGCGCAATCGCAATAATATTTGTACCATCACCACAGCCTAATTCTAAAATACGGGCTTTTTTCAGCGCAGGAGGACTGAAGCCATGTAACGCGCTTAAGCTGGCCAATGCATTTGGCTGGAAGTCATAACCTAAGACTGAATGATAAGGAAGCTCATCGTAACTACTATTTGTCATTTTTTTTATATTCCGTCAATTCGTATCAAATTGAACAGATACTAGCGTATTTATTGGATTTTTTCCAAATTATTTGCGGAGATCAGCATGTAAAAGGCCTTGCTTGAAAATGATAAAAGTCAGTTTAAACTCAAGAACAAATAATCTTAACGGCTTTTAATTAGTTTGGGAATTTTATAAATAGGCTTCTTTTTCAATATTGACCGAATAAAAATCGCAAAATCCCACACAAATTTTTATAATGCGTTCTAATACTATAGAGAAACGAATTGAAAGGACCTGCTATGCAAACCCCACAAGCCAAAATCCATGGTCATCGTCAGGCTCTTCCTGCCCCGACGATCGCTATTGTTATTCGTACTAAAGACCGGCCGCATTTGCTCAAACGCTGCCTTGGTAGCCTTGCTGAACAAAAACGTATTCCTGATGAAGTGATTATTGTTAACGATGGCGGTGAAAGCGTTGTCTCTTATATCAATGAGTTTTCTGCGCTTAAAATTCGTCTAATTGATAATGAAGTCAACCAAGGCCGTGCGCGTTCAGGCAATTTAGGTGTTGATGCTTGCAAGTGTGATTTTATTGGCTTTTTAGATGATGATGATCGCTATTTGCCCGACCATTTACAACGCTTGGAAAAGACCATTGTTCATTTTGATGCCAAAGTCACTTATTCAGGTTGTCGTTTATTACAGCGCGACATGTTAGGTGATAAGGTCATTCTGCAAGAAGAACCCATTGGCCAATACAATGATGCTTTTGACCCAAAACGTTTGCAGTATGAAAATTATATTCCCTTGATTAATTTGCTGATTAAGCGGGATTTATGGGATAAGATACAAGGCTTTGATGAAAATTTTGAAGTGTTTGAAGATTGGGATATGTTGTTACGCTTATCACAACTTGAACGGTTTTATCATGTGAATAAAATCACCGCTGAATATGCCGTTTGGGGCAATGAACAAATTACCCGCGCCAGTAATTCAACTCATTGGGAACGTGCTTACCGTCGATTTTTGAAAAAACATGTATTACAACTGTCAGAAGAAAAAGAATTAGCCTTGCTAGCGCGTTACTGGATGGTAAGCCAAGAACGTCGTGGTGCTAATCAAGAACGAAATACCGAAATTCGTGAATTGCAGCAAGATTTATTACGCAAGCAACAACAATGTGACCAGTTACGCCATGATGCTAATAATGAACAAAATAAATTAGCTGAAAAACAAAGCCAATATGACAACTTACAAAGTGCATTAAACCAAGCTCAAGAAACTGCAACACAACAAGCGCGAGATGCAGAACAACGCTATATTGAATTGCAGAAACAACAAGAAAAACAAGTTGAACAAGCAGAGCAAGGTTATAGCCAACTACAAAAGCAACAAGAAAAACAAGTTGAGCAGTATGAAGCCCGTTATGCTGAATCACGTAAAGAGCAGCAGCAGCAAGCAGAAAACTATGAAAAACAATATGCTGAATTAGTTGAATCCAAACGTAAACTACAAAACAAATATGATAAGTTAGCACGTTATTATGCTGAATTAGAAACAGATTTTCAAACCTATCAGCAGGGTCAACAACAGGCTTATAATGAATTGCAAGCCCACTCGGTTCAATCACAACAGCGTGCCATGGATGCCGAGCAAGCATTATCTGAATTAAGCAAACAATTACGCATTGGTATGGATAAAACCATCACCTATTTGCCAACCTCTTATCATTTAGCCAATGATACGGGCGGCATCATGGATGATTTTAATCGAGTGATGGATTGGGCGCGACATAAAATCAATCAAGCCCATGATTTAGAAAATCATGTCCACCATCAACAACATGCGGCATTAGACAGTTTTCAAGGCCTAAAACATCAATTACAAAATTTAGCTGAATTAATGGGGCGTTCGCGTTGGTGGCAAGTGCGACGCTATATCAGTTCGTTAAATCAAATCGAAGAACATTTAGAACAAACCTTAGCCCAAACCCACGCCCAATTTGATAAGCCACAGCATTTTATCGAACAATTGGGGTTAATTCATCTTGAGCCACAACTACCTGAGCAAGCATTGCCACCATCGCGTCCAATTTCAAAACTGTATCCAATCTTCACTACGGTTTCAGGTAACGATGAGCAGTTTGATGTGATGGAAACAGCGCCACATTTAGGTGATACGCCCTTTTTACTAGATACGGCTGACGATGCGTTAATTTTCACCACTCACTCGACTTTGGATCATTTTTACCGCATTGATTTAATGTGTGGCACACGGTTACGGGCAAATGCTTGTCACTTAAGAATGATTGTGCGTGATTTGGATACCAAGGCAGTGATACGGGTTGAAACCTTTAATACAATGAATGCGTTGGACAATCGTTTTTATCCGATGCGCTTTGAACCGATTGTGGATTCTGCGGGGAAAACCTATCAGATTGAAATTGATTCACCCAATGCACGACCAGAAGCAGGCATTGCGATTTGGTGCTTACATAAACCTGCAATCATGACACCTGCTCAGCAAATACCCGATCATATTGCCCAACGTTCTCCACAAACTTTACCAGCATGGGTACAACAAAGCGTACTCAGTTTGCCGTTAACCAATCTAAATCCGACAGACCCTAGCCATTTATTCATTGTCAAAGGGATTCAATGGGATACGCTACTAGTTCAAATTCAAAGCTATTTATTGCGTTTAAGCGAAATGTTGCAACACGCAGATACTGACGGGCACATCGTATTGTGTGGTGATTTGCATTGGGATGTGAAACACCATTATGAAAACGTACCATTAGCCTATATTCCGCAAACTGATTTACATGCAATGCTGATGTATGGACAGCAATATACTCAATCTAATTACGTGTGGTTATGTGATTTTGAAGCTCAGCCACAAGTGGATGCAATCTCATTGGCCTTAGATGTGATGGAACATGAGCCAAATACAGGGGTTATCGTCCCAATGGAATTGTATGGCGATCATATTCGTGCGGCTTATGCGACTGCGTTGCGAGATGGTGTATTGTATCCATCGCCTGTAAATGCACCTGCAAATCATTTTTACCATGGTTATCGCCGTATTGTGGATGGCGCGACATCTGAGTTATTGATTTTTAAACAGGATGCTTTAGCTAAGACAGAATTGGCCGTATTGCCTGCTTATCATTTATCAACTTATCAGCTTTCTGATTTGATTTGGCAGTTGAAGGAACACGGATTTAATAGCATTTACGAATCAGCAATACGTTTAATCCATCATGCAGCCCGACCTAATCCTGAGCAACATTTATACGAGCAAGATTGCACTTATTTCTATAATCGTTGGCGCGATGATTTACCAAAATCTTTATCGTTAAATTCACATATCAATGTAATGTTAAATCCTGAGTCCAAACCCACCGTATTAGTGATTGACGCGACTTTACCAACTTATGATGAGGATTCAGGTTCGTTGCGCATGTATACCATGTTGAAAATTTGGACGGAGATGGGCTTTAGAATTACGTTTTATCCTGACAATATGGATGGCAATTTTAAATATCGTCACGCCTTAGAGGCTTTGGGTGTTGAAGTTGCTTATGGTGGTTATAACATTCAAGATGTGTTGTCATTCCGCCATTTTGATTATGCGATGGTGTGT
>JADGDW010000025.1:24980-34200 GCA_016744725.1 Candidatus Albibeggiatoa sp. nov. BB20
GTGTGGATGTGGGACAGCGTTATATTTCGCATATTCGTGCGGTTTCCCCCAGCACACAGATTTTATACGATACAGTTGATATTCATTATGTACGTGAAGAACGTCAGGCTGAAATTGAAAATTATCCTAAACTGGCAAAACAAGCAGTGAAAACCAAGCAACGAGAATTAGCCAATTGTGTGCTTGCTGATCGTGTATTGGTGGTGACGGATGCCGATGGTAAACACTTACAGCAGGAATTACCCAGTTTAGATTATGCGGTGTTACCCAATGTGCATACACAACAGCCTTTGTCAAAAAACAGCTTTGATGAGCGTGATGGATTAGTGTTTATCGGTAATTATAATCATCAACCGAACGAAGATGCGGTATTTTATTTTGTGGAGAAAGTCTTACCCAAAGTGCATGAGCAATTGCCTGATGTAAAATTCTATGTGGTTGGCAGCAATATGAAAGATGAAATGAAAGCCCTTGCCAATGAACATGTTGAAATCGTTGGCTGGGTCGATGAAGTTGCACCTGAATTTGAAAAACGCCGTTTATTTGTATCTTATTTACGTTATGGCGCGGGGATGAAAGGTAAAATTGGTCAAGCTTTATCGCTAGGTTTACCTGTGGTATGTACTCGCATCAGTGCGGAAGGCATGGGCTTAAAAGATGAAGAAACCGCATTGTTAGCTGATGATGCTGAACAGTTTGCACAACACATTTGTCGGTTATATCAGGATAAAGCGTTATGGGAGCAATTGGCCAAAGAAGGCTATGATTATATTGAACGCTGTTACGGTGAAACTGCAATGCGTGAAAAATTGGAACAGTTAAATAATTAATGACTCACCTTACGTAAATAAAAGAATTTTTCGTTTTATGTAGGGTGGAATAATGCAGCGTTTTCCACCAAAATACGCGATATGCTTGGGATAGTGGAATACGGTGAGAGAGAGTTTATTAATAATAACTAACATCAAAGGCTCATCTATTCCACCCTAATCTTTCAAACTTTTTTTCATTTTGCGTAACGTGAATAACTTGTGACAACGCGGTGCGTCGTCATCTGATTGGACGCACCAGCGTCCACAAAAAATATCAAGACGCATTTGCATCTATGACACATTCCACGCACTGCGTGGAACGAGAAAAAGCTTTGCATTTCAAACGACCTGATGGAATCCAAAACTTTAGTTATTTTTAATTAGGCGGGGCTCGCCATTATAAATTTGATTGCCATGTTGTATTAATTTTTCTGCCAACAACTGGCGATTAATCGGTTTCAGTAAGTAATCACTCATACCGACTTCAAAGCATTGCTGTTTGTCATGTGCGGTTGCATTCGCCGTCATCGCAATCACAATGGGATGTGAATTTGGGTATTGACGAATCAGTTCTTTGGTTGCAGTTAAACCATCCATTTCAGGCATTTGCATATCCATCAATACAATATCATATTGTTTTTGATCAGTTTTTTCCAACACTTCTAAACCATTATTTGCAACATCTACATCATAGCCTAATTTTTTTAAAATAATCACTGCAATTTTCTGATTCACCTGATTATCTTTTGCTAATAAAATATTCAAATGAATCGCGGGTGGTAACGAGGGACGATTATCAACTGCATCATGTATATGTACCGTATTTGAACCTACAAACAGAGTTAACAAAGTTTCATACAATCTTCTAGGTTTAAATGGCTTAGGAAGAAAATATACATCGAATGGGCTTAAATCAGGTTTTGTATGATTTAATTGGTTCAGCACTAAATATTTATGATTTTTGTGCAGGAGTGGTTTAAGCTTGGACACATCTTCCATCATATCCAAAATAATAATATCCGCGCTATTGTCTATTTCTAAATGGCTCATAAAATCGATAACTTGTTGAAAAACCTCGGTAGTCATGCCCCATTGTTGTACAAACGATTCGATTATTTTTAAATTAGAGGCTTGTTGGGTATAAATCAATGCTTTTTTGCCAGCGAATGCGGCGACAGAATGATGTAAATGTGGGTACGCGGTTTCTTTGGTTATGGGTACAGTAATGGTAAAAAAAAATGTTGTTCCTTTGTCTACTTGACTTTCAAGCCAAATCTTCCCTCCCATCAATTTGCAAATATCTTTACTAATAGCAAGACCTAAGCCTGTACCGCCATGTTTACGCGTAATTGAAGCATCCGCTTGTACAAAGGCTTTAAACAAATTATCGAATTTATCTTCTGGAATACCTCCGCCCGTATCTTGTACCAAAAATTGTAAAGTATAATGATTATCTTCACTAACAGACTGGATTGAAACTTGTACTTTAATTTCGCCTTTAGCGGTAAATTTCAAGGCATTGCTGAGTAAATTAATTAGCACTTGGCGCAAGCGGGTAATATCTCCAATCAGAATTTCAGGTATATTTGGCTCAATAAAATAACTGACATTAAGTTGTTTTTTATGTGCATTCATTGCTATCAAATCAATTGCCTGCTCTACGCAGTCCCGCAAAATAAAGGGTTCAGTTTCTAAACTCAATTGGCCTGCTTCAATTTTAGAAAAATCTAGAAGTTCATTGATTAAGTTTAATAAAATTTCACTGCTATGTTTTGCTGTTTGGGCATAATCTGTTTGTTCTTTGTCCAGCTTCGTATCCAGCAATAGTTCAGTTGAGCCAATAATGCCATTAATCGGGGTTCTAATTTCATGACTGGTATTGGCTAAAAACATACTTTTAGCTTGATCCGCAGTTTCAGCACGGTTTTTTTCAATTTGATATTGTTCTGTTATCCATTTTTGATAAACGAGTTGTTGTCTTGTTTCTTGCCAACGACGTAAGGAGTAAACTGTAAGCAAAAAACTATTAATCAGAATCAGGGAAAATAATTCATCAATTTCAAATGATTCATATTTTCGAGTCCACTCATGTAGACCTTCCCATATATTAAGACCCGTCGCTACTACGATTAAATAAAGGAAAAAATTAAAAAAAAACAAGGCTGATGTATCAAACCGCATATGAGTTTTAGGCATATTTGGTATACGATTTTCACTCATAATTAATTCCTTAATTTTATTTAATATTTTTAACAGTATATCTAAACCATTACTTTCATATTCAAGTTATTATATGTTTAATATAGATATTCATAAGTTACACATGAAACTCCAAGAATATTACCCAATAATAATGCCACAATATTAAAATTGAATACCTGATAATTAACTTAAAAAATCAATATTTAGCTGAAATCGAATGAAAAATGTTTATACGCTTTGTCATTGCTAAAACAGATGAACACTCTTTCAGACCAAAAGGCTTGTTTGCTGCGATGGAAATATTAGTTGAGCAAAATCAACTTTATGAATATGAGATTGGGCATAAAGATGCGCTGTACAACTGGTTTAGAAAAAATCTTCGTGCGCCGCGAGTACAATCTGCACACACAAAACCTTTGGCTATAAGCTGGTTTAAGGACTCAGCATCTAAGCATATTGCTAAAATGAGACAATACGGACAAATTCTCGAAGCCCATGATATTCACGTGCAGCAAATCATCACAGAGCGGCTGGGAAAAATAGTCTATGAAGATAAATTCCAGATTGCTGCAATTCCATTTAGTGACACTTTTTAATAAGTTAAGATAATTTCAGCATCTAGCACTTTGTTTCCCCTGTAGAATGCTTTAACATAAGCGAAAATTAATAAAGGAGTGTGACATGACCCCAGCTGAAGTGAAGCAACTGATTGAAAGCGGTATTGAAAACTGTGAAGCCAATGTACAAAGTGAAGATAATCGCCATTTTCAGGCAACGGTGATTTCTAACTCATTTGCAGGCCAAACCTTGGTGAAACAACATCAAATGGTGTACGCAACTTTAGGCAATACCATGCAAACTGATGAAGTTCATGCACTAGCGTTAACGACTCGAGCTCAAGCATAACAATTTCTTATCACCCTGTTTTAAGAATATATAAATGAGAGCTTGTCCCTAATAAGCATTGCGGGAATATTTGAACTTATTCATGATGTGATATGTTTGGGCTGAATGCCACACAGCGGATAGGAACGAAATTAAAAAAGCCCATTTCTATAGTTTTTCCAACATGGAAATATATCGGTGACGCGTTATGCGTCATACTTATTCAACCTCTTCATAAGTGATGCTAAACACACAAACATGGACAAGTTATTAATTACAGGTGACACGCCGCTAAATGGCGACGTTCGTATTTCAGGCGCAAAAAATGCCGCTTTACCCATTTTAGCCGCAACATTATTGGCTGAAACCCCTTGTTACATCAGCAATGTCCCACATTTGCAAGATATTACCACTATGATGGGCTTGCTTGGTCGTATGGGCGCGGACATCATGATTAATGAAAAGCTCAATATTGAAGTCAACGCCAGTCAAGTAAATACATTTACAGCCCCTTACGATTTAGTGAAAACTATGCGGGCTTCAATCTTAGTCTTAGGCCCATTAGTCGCGCGATTTGGTGCTGCAAACGTGTCATTACCCGGTGGTTGTGCGATTGGCTCACGCCCTGTTAATTTGCACATTCAAGGTTTAGAGAAAATGGGGGCAAAAATTGAGGTTGAAAACGGCTATATCAACGCAAAAGCAGGTCGTTTAAAAGGCGCAAAATTGTGCATGGATTTAGTCACTGTGACAGGTACAGAAAACTTGTTGATGGCAGCGGCTTTGGCAGATGGTGAAACCGTGATCGAAAACGCAGCACGTGAACCTGAAGTAGTTGATTTAGCTGAATTCTTGATTAAAATGGGTGCTAAAATTGAAGGGGCTGGCACAGATACGATTCATATTCAAGGTGTTGAGAGTTTACACGGCACTGAATATGCGGTCTTACCCGATAGAATCGAAAGTGGTACTTATTTAGTTGGTGCTGCAATGACAGGCGGGCGAGTGAAATTAAAAGACACTGATCCGAGTTTATTGGATGCTGTGTTGCTGAAACTGCAAGAAACAGGTGCAAAAATCACCACGGGTAAAGATTGGATTGAATTAGATATGCAAGGCAAACGCCCCAAAGCTGTCGATATTGAAACCGCACCTTATCCTGCATTTCCAACTGATATGCAAGCCCAATTTACCGCAATGAATAGTATCGCAGATGGTGTTTCTAGTATCAGTGAAAATGTATTTGAAAATCGTTTTATGCACGCTCAGGAATTACAGCGTATGGGTGCAAACATTCGGATTAAAGGTAATATTGCGATTATCACAGGCGTGCCAAAATTAAAAGCAGCTCCCGTGATGGCAACGGATTTACGTGCTTCTGCCAGTTTGGTTTTAGCTGCATTGGTTGCAGATGGTGATACTTTAGTTGATCGGATTTATCATATTGACCGTGGTTACGAACGGATTGAAGAAAAATTGACTCAACTAGGTTCAAAAATTCAGCGTGTACCTGGATAAGCTCTATATTCAATGGCGGGATTTAAAAAAGGGGAATCTATGGATATTGAGTTGAATGGTGCGCCAAAACAGATGCCAGAACAAGCCACAATTCAAGATTTACTAACAGAATTAGGTTTGACACAGAAACGTTTAGCAGTTGAAGTCAATCAGCAAATTATCCCACGCAGTCAATTTGAACAGTATGCTTTAAAATCAAATGATAAAGTTGAGATTGTTCATGCGATTGGCGGCGGTTGATAAAATGATAAGACTGGCCATACTTGAACAGAATCGCCAGTCTTGCATTTACTCAAGCATAATATACTGATTTTAAGTCAAATCTTCGGGGATCGGTTTATTTTCTGAATGATCGCGGAATAAGAAAGCCAAAATCAATACAAAAAACACCACGCCCAGCACGATAATCACAGGCAAGTAGTTAATTTTCTTCTCAGCATCATCCGTTAATTGACTGGCTCTAAGTTCAGTTGGCTTTGGTTCAGGTTTTTCCATTTCATTTTCTGGCGACGTTGTACTAACTTCCGCTGGTTCTTCAATTGGCGGCGATAATTTAGGTAAACTCACCACCTCATCAACCACCACCACATCTTTAGCAGACTGCGTATTCATCGCAACAAGGGTATTGTTTGAGCTTTCCTCTGTAGTTTCAGTTGTGGTTTCAGGTATGGGCGCACATTGAATTTTAACCCCTTGTTTTCTAAATGCCTTCCATGCCGCATTTTGCTTACTATAAGTGACTAAGGCTTCTTTATGGGTGATTTTTTCAATTTCAGCCTGAGTAGGGACGGTTAAAGTTTGTTTTATTTTCAGAGAATTGATATTGCACGACATACGAAATGCGTGAGGATTGGCATTGAGTAATGCGACGATCATTTGATGGCGGGTAATTGTATCACTGGGTTTGACTTTGGGGGCAATTGTCCACAGTGTTTCACCGTTGCGCAGGGGGCCATAGGTTTGGTCAGCATGGCTCAATGGTAAGTATAGAAATAAAACCATTAATAAAATGACTTTAGGTAGATACATTGTTTATTTCCATGTTGTGTACAGCAAAAATCTCACGCAAACTATACCGCAAACCTTTTGATATTTCCATAAACCATTACTACAGGAACGTCTCATCAGATTGTAGTTTTTATAGTATAAAAGGCTGCTTGGTGTTTTTCAAAAATAGCTAAACCGTAAAATTATGCTAACATTTAACTTTCTATCCACGAGTTAATGCGATATGTCTCAGTTTAAAGTAACTTTAGATAATATTGTTAAGCAGATCAACACCGTCATTCTAGGTAAAGAAAATCAGATTCGTTTAGTCCTGACTTGCTTACTGGCACGCGGCCATGTACTCATTGAAGATATTCCTGGCGTGGGTAAAACCACTTTAGCCCATGTATTAGCCAAAGTCTTAGATTTAAGTTTTCAACGAATTCAATTTACCAGTGATTTGTTACCTGCTGATATTATAGGCGTTTCAATTTTTGATAAGGAAGTAAATCAATTTACATTTCATGTTGGGCCAATCTTCTCACAAATGGTATTAGCTGATGAAGTTAACCGTGCCACACCCAAAGCCCAAAGTGCATTACTCGAAGCGATGGAAGAACATCAAGTCACGGTCGAGGGTGTAACCCGCGCATTGCCACAACCCTTTTTTGTATTGGCCACTCAAAATCCATTACATCAAATTGGTACATTCCCGTTACCTGAATCACAATTAGACCGTTTTATGATGTGTTTAGAGCTTGGCTATCCTGATGCAGAAACTGAACGTGCGTTACTCAAAGGTCGTGACCGTCGCGATATGATAGAAGGTTTAACTCCGTGTTGTTCTGTAGATGACTTAGTTGCAATGCAGAAAGAGGTGCTCAAAGTACATGTGTCTGACCCATTGATTGATTATTTGCAGGCCTTACTCGATTATAGCCGTCATTCGCCACATTATTACATGGGTTTGTCACCACGTGCAGGTTTGGCGATTTTGCACAGCGCACAGGCATGGGCATTGATGACAGGGCGGGAATATGTGATTCCTGAGGATATTCAAGCTGTGTTACCAGGTGTGGTTGGACACCGAATTACCGCTGCGGGCGAACCACAAAATAGCCAAGATTTAATGAATCACATGTTACAAGAAGTACCGATCCCATAAATGCAATAAGGAACAAGAGCCAGTTAACTTTCTTGTTCCTAATCAATCCAAAAGTGTAAAAAATAATCATTCAAGTCTCTTTTCCCAAACATACACATTGATTATTCATTTTTCCTGCAAGTAAAGCCTTATTAATTAATATCTTCTTAATCTCTAAAAAACGCTCACATTGGATATATTCAGAAATGACGCTATATTTCTAGCAATTTATAATTTTTAATGAGACAAAACATGTTTTCTAAAAAGACCTTACTGTTATTGTTTAGCAGCTTATGGAGGAATGCTTGGGCTGAAATTCACTATGCAGGCTTGATTGGTTAAAACCCAAACTGAAAACTTTATGTACGCGGGGATTCAAATCTCTGGTGATGCGAAAGAAGTCAGAATTGGAGCACAAACTATTACACAAATTGCAAATAATTCATTTGTACCTCAAATTGAAGTCAAAACCTTTCCCAAAGCCCTTCTGTTTATCGTGATACCAATCACAGTCAATTCCAAGACTGCTGCTGAAGGCATTGCCATTGTCAACGCTTATGAAACGGCTAAAACTTATAACGGAATTCCATGAAGTAAAATCGATTATCTCCAGGAAGATCATTCGGTACTTTTACAGCAGAGCTGCCAATATCAGGTGATGGAGAAGGATAACGTACATCAGCATCAAACGCATTTTTAATCCCGACTGCAAAGTTGGTATGTCCGCCACGGGCTTCTTTTCGACGTAATACTAAATCCATTGTTGTATAACCGTCTAATTTAGGGCGAGGATCATTCTCAGGTCTGATCCTGCCATCATTCCAATTTAACTGCATATCCACATACCATTTAAAACCTAATAGATAATCAGCTCGTAAAAATGCAACTTGTTTAGACGCATTGGACAATGTGATCCCTGTTTCATCTTCAGAATCTTGGTAACTATAGTTAAATAATAGGCTGGATTTATTACTGGTTTTCCAACGGGTCTCAAATTCAAAGCCCTGACCTTTCCAACGTGCCGCATTATCATAGCCAAAAATAGAATTACTTAATGGTACTAACAGAATTCTATCTTCAATGTTGTAACGAAACAGGTTTAAAGACAAGTGAATATCCTCAGTAGCATGATAATTAAATGCAAGTTCCCAAGTTTCAATTTGCTCTGGTTTTAACTCTGGATTACCAAGGGTAATAATATTATTTTGGTTATGTAATTCTTGAAAAGAAGGTGCACGGAATGCTTCGCCATATAATAATTTAACCCCCCAATGAATATTGGGTTTCCATACTAAACCTAAACGAGGATTGGTTGTTGAACCAAAATCAGAATAACGATCATAACGTAAGCCTACAGTAAATTCCCATTGTGGATTAATTGTCCAAGTGTCTTGCACAAATAAAAATCTATTGTTACGAGCAATTTCAGGCATATAAGCCCCTATCGTATCCGATCCATCAAACAATTCTAGCGGAGACAAAAGGTCACCTGTCACCAGATTAACCCCAAAATTACGCACATCAATGACTTTATATAAATCATAATACGCATAACCTGCTCCAATATGAATTTGATGGTTTTTCAAACCACTATAGGTTGCTGATAATGAAAAATGGCTTTGGGTCTCAGATGCAGCAGGGTAAGCTAAAAAGCCGACGGGAAAAGCCCCTG
>JADGDW010000026.1:0-19351 GCA_016744725.1 Candidatus Albibeggiatoa sp. nov. BB20
AGATGATCCCAATATTGAAAATCCTAATTATTGGCAAGGCTTAAATTTGCTCGGTTTTGCATTGATGGAAGTGAGAGAACAGCTCAAAAGATTAAATACGTAAATATTACAATACCTTTGTGCGTACATTACTCGCAGATTTATATCGGCTCACTCTAAATATCGTTAAATCATAAAATATATTCAAAACTTAGCCGACATTGCCAATTTACAGTAAAATACATCTCCTATATCCTCCTATAAAATGTATAACGATATTTAAGGCTATATTTATGCGTACAACTCGTTTTTTACTATCCACTTTAAAAGAAACCCCTGCTGATGCCGAAGTCATTAGCCATCAATTGATGTTGCGTGCGGGTTTAATTCGCAGGCTGGCAGCCGGCTTATACACATGGTTGCCACTGGGTTTACGTGTATTACGCAAAGTGGAAGGTATTGTACGTGATGAAATGGACAAATCTGGCGCACAAGAAGTCTTAATGCCTGCGGTACAACCTGCTGAATTATGGCAAGAATCAGGACGTTGGGAACAATATGGCTCAGAATTGTTGCGTATTACCGATCGCCATGAACGTGATTTTTGTTTTGGCCCTACTCATGAAGAAATCATTACCGATTTAATCCGCCGTGAAATCCGTAGTTACAAGCAATTGCCCGCTAATTTTTACCAAATTCAAACCAAATTCCGTGATGAAGTACGCCCACGTTTCGGTGTGATGCGGGCGCGTGAATTTTTGATGAAAGATGCGTACTCTTTCCATTTGGAACAATCATCATTACAAGAAACTTACGACGTGATGTTTCAAACCTATACTAATATTTTTACTCGCTTAGGCTTAAAATTCCGCCCTGTACTTGCAGATACAGGCAATATCGGTGGTAGTGCATCGCATGAGTTTCACGTTTTAGCTGACTCGGGTGAAGATGCCATTGCATATAGTGATACCAGCCAATATGCTGCGAACGTCGAATTAGCCGAAGCCTTAGCCCCTGAAGGTGAACGCCCAGCCCCACAATCCAAATTAAGCGCAGCGGTTGCAACGCCAAATCAACACACGATTGAAGAAGTCAGCACATTCCTCAAAGTCAAACCAAGTCAAACCATTAAAACCCTGATTGTGAAAGGGGTTGATAATAGTTTAGTTGCCTTGATTGTTCGGGGAGATCACACCTTAAATCCAATTAAAGCCGAGAAATTACCTGAAGTAGCAGAACCGTTTACCTTTGCAATGCCTGAGGAAATTAAAACTACAGTGGGTTGTGATATTGGTTCAATTGGCCCTGTTGGTTTGAATATTCCGATTATTGCGGATCGCAGCGCAGCATATTTGGCTGATTTTGTTTGTGGTGCAAATAAAGATGACCAGCATTTAGTTGATGTGAACTGGGAGCGTGATTTGCCAACACCTAAGGTGGCGGATATTCGCAATGTTGAAGTAGGCGATCCAAGCCCAGATGGTCAAGGTAAATTAGAGATTGCACGCGGTATCGAAGTGGGTCACATTTTCCAATTAGGCACAAAATACAGTGAAGCAATGCAAGCGACTGTGTTGGATGAAAAAGGCCAATCAACTGTATTAACAATGGGTTGTTATGGTATTGGTGTGTCTCGTTTGGTGGCTTCTGCGATTGAACAAAACCATGATGATCGCGGTATTATTTGGCCTCAATCGATTGCGCCATTCAGTATTGCGATATTGCCGATGAATATGCACAAATCTCAGCGGGTACGCGACGTTGCTGAAAATATGTATCAAACCTTAACTAATTTGGGTATTGATGTGTTGTTTGATGACCGCAAAGAGCGGGCTGGCGTGATGTTCGCGGATATGGAATTAATTGGTATCCCACACCGTTTAGTGATTGGTGAGAAAGGTTTAGATAAAGGGGTGATGGAATATCAAAACCGCCAAGCCAAAGAAAGTGCGCAAGATGTTCCGATTGATGAAGTGGTCAGTTTTTTACAAAATAAGTTAGCAGATTAAATTTAATAAGTCTCTCGTTACCAAACTCTGTTTGGTAATGCCTGTTTCACAAGCTCAGTTTGTAGTTACGCAAAGCGGAGTTTTACTAGCAGGCATTCCCAAGTAAAACTTGGGAACGAGCACTAATAAGCTTACCAGTCCTATAGAACAAAAAACAGGATAACAATATGCTCATTTCTCACAGTCATAAATTTATTTTCTTTCATGTTACTAAGGTTGCGGGCATCAGTATTGGCAATGCATTGAAGCCTTATGTCGAAGAGCCTAACCATTTCCGTATTGCTCGACCTTCGGCAGAAGTTAATGGCAAACCTAATCCAATGTATGAAATGTGGAAATCTGCGCTATTACACGCCAAAGCTAAAGATGTAAAAAAAGAGCTTGGGTCAGAACTGTTTGATGATTATTTTAAATTTGCTTTTGTGCGCAATCCGTGGGATTGGCAAGTATCAATGCGTCATTTTATTTTGAAAGAAACCACGCATATTCATCATGAGCGTATCAAGGCGATGGAGACGTTTGAAGAATATTTAAATTGGGTGATGAATACAAAAAAACCTTATCCAAAAGGCGGCACAAAATTCCAGAAAGAAGCGATTGTCGATAATGAAAATAATTTATTGGTTGATTATATTGGCCGTTTTGAAGATTTAGCCACAGGATTTAATCGGGCTTGCCAACATTTAAATTTAGACACATCGCTGCCGCATTTAAATAAAAGTCGTCATAGTGATTACAAATCCTATTATGATGATACGACTAAACAAATGGTTGCAGAATATTTCAAAGATGACATTGAGTTATTCGGTTATCAATTCGATGGCTATGATGAAGCACATCCGAATATTGGATTTTTGAATGAAGTGGCCGCTTAATAACGCATGTTACGCAAAATGAAAAAAAGTTTGAAAGAGTAGAGTGGAATAGATGCACCTTTGATGTTAGTTGTTATTAACTCTCTCTCACCGTATTCCACCATCCCAAGCCTATCGCATATTTTGCTGGAATACGCTGCGCTATTCCACCCTACATAAAATGAAAAGTTGTTTTATTTACGTAAGGTGAGTTAACAAGGCCAGCTCAAATGTTTGAACGATTCGAGATATAATTGTCGCTTTTTCAAACTAATAATTATGCTGGAGCATTTGGTGGAAAATACTGCGCTATTTGACTCTATATACTCAGTTGGACTTAGGCAATTGCCGTTCTTAACAAAGCGTTATTATTAAAAATAAAACCAACATTGCGCTAATCACGACCAAGCAATTAAAGAGGTTAACATGATAATTGAAGTATTAGCACTCAGTGGCGTGTTATTGGTGGGCTATAAAGAATATGAGAAAGATGTAGCCAAAGCTGAGGACGAAGCCCCAAAGCCAACGATTGAAAATGAAATTCAAGTTATTGATAAAGAAGCTAAAAAAGACAGTGCGGCAACCGCGCGTTTACAACGTTTATTCCAAGGTACGGATGACCAAAGTGCTGATGCTTTAGTCGCGCGTCGGGCATTTGAACGTGAAAATAATATTGGGATTCTGTCGGCAGGCACATCTTTAGGTTTGGCAATTGGTGGTGTATTTAATCCTGTTTTGGGGATCGCCTCAGTTCCTTTTCTGGCTTATAACGGCCGTAAAATTTTCCGCAACACTATTAAGCAGTTAAAAGAGGGCAAAGTCTCAGTTGATACCTTATTGGCTTTGACATTGACGGGCTGTTTGGTTGGTGGTTATTTTATTGCAGCCAGTGTAGCGATGTTGATGATGCGTTCCGCTGAGCGTTTGGTGGCAAAAGTCACTCAAGAATCAAAACAAAATTTGATGGAATCCTTCAGCCAACAGCCAAATGTGGTGTGGATTGAAGTGGATGGCGTAGAAGTCAAAATTCCATTTGAAAAGCTGCGGGTGGATGACATTGTGGTGGCACATGCAGGTGAAATGATTCCAGCCGATGGCGAGGTGGTTGATGGGATTGCCAATGTTGACCAGCATATTTTAACGGGTGAGTCTCAACCTGTGGATAGGGAAAAAGGCGATAAAGTATTTGCATCGACTATCGTTTTATCAGGCAATATTAGAATTAAAGTTGAGAAAGCAGGTTCAGAGGCCACGGTCGCTAAAATTATCAATGTGTTAAACAATACCATCGATTTTAAATCCTCTACTCAATTGCGTGCGGAATCTTTGTCATTGCATTTGGTCAAACCTGCTTTGATTGCAGGAACGGTGGCATTGCCTATTGTTGGGTTTAGTGGTGCATTGGCGGCGGTCAATTCGCATCCTAAAGATAAAATGATGATTATCGCGCCGATTAGCATATTGAATTATTTGAATATCGCTACTGAACATGGGATTTTAATTAAAGATGGGCGTTCTTTGGAATTATTGAATAAAGTTGATACCTTAGTGTTTGATAAAACAGGAACTTTGACTGAGGAACAACCGCATGTGGGTAAGATTTATACCTGTAATGATTACACTGAATTAGAAATTTTAGCTTATGCAGCGGCAGCCGAATATAAGCAAACTCATCCTGTTGCACGGGCGGTTCTCCATGCTGCTAATCATGTTTATCAGTTAGAGATTCCGAAGGTAGAAGAAAGTGAATATAAATTGGGCTTTGGTTTGACGGTGCAAATCAATGGACGCAAAGTGCATGTTGGTAGTCAGCGTTTTATGGAAGTGGAAAACATTGAAATTTCTCAATCGATGCGAACTCGTCAAACATTCAGTTATGAGCAAGGTCATAGCATCGTCATGGTTGCGGTCAATGGACAGTTGATTGGTGGGATTGAGCTTGTGCCGACGGTACGTCCAGAAGCTAAAGAAATCATTGAGTTGTTAAAGCAACAGACTAAAATTGATACCACTTATATTATTTCAGGTGATAGTGAAACACCAACCAGTAAATTAGCCCGTGATTTGGGGATTGATTATTATTTTGCTGAGACTTTGCCCGAGAATAAAGCGGAATTGATTGGTAAATTGCAGGATGAAGGGCGTTTTGTGTGTTATGTCGGTGATGGCATTAATGATTCGATTGCGTTGAAAAAAGCCCAAGTGTCTATTTCTCTCAGTGGTGCGTCAACGGTCGCGACGGATACTGCACAGATTATTTTGATGGATAGTGGTTTAAAACATTTGCCTGCCTTATTTGAGTTGGCAAAAGAGTTTAATTCTAATATGAATATAAGTTTTGCTTTGATGGTCACGCCTGCCATTTTAAGTATTGGCGGTACGTTCTTGTTAAGTTTTGGGATTGCACAGTCGATTATGTTGAATATGGTGGGTTTAAGTTTGGGTGTGGGTAATGCGATGCGCCCTTATGTTATGCGGAAATTGGGTAAGCATATACAAATAGAGAAAAAAATAGAGTCAGAGTAGTTGTTTTATAGTCATTTTATTTTAAGATGATACAGGACTGGCAGTCCTAGATTTTAAAACTATTTGATATTTAAAGTATTTCAGGACTGCCAGTCCCTCAAGACAGAATTGACTATATCAAGCTTAGACTGGTCATTCTCATGTTTATTGCCAGTCCTTGGCGCGGCTCATTCTGCGCATTCATCAGAGCATGTAGGATAGATAAGCAATAGTGTTATCCGTCTGTTGGCCGTTTTGGTATAGTTAAAATAAATGTAGCCCCTTGTCCCAGTGTACTTTTACAACAAATATCGCCATATAAAGCTTTAGCTAATTTTTTAACAATAAATAAACCTAAACCTGTTGAATGCTCATCATTAGTTGGTTTTGCACTGAGTCGAGTATATTTACCAAATAAATTGGCATGATCGTTATCACTCAAGCCTTGTCCTTGATCTTGAATTTCAATTTGGATAGACTGCGTTTGTGATAATATTCGAACAAAAATCTGTTTATTCAAAGGAGAGTATTTAACCGCATTGGAAATAATGTTATCTAGTATCTGATGCAACATATTTGTATCTGTATAGGCTAAATAGGGTTCAGATTGCGCTGTAAAATCAATTGAAATATGCTTAATTTGGGCTTTTTTTCTGTATTCATCAACGACTTTTTTTAAAATGGGATATATATCAAATTGCTCAAAATTAATTTTGAGTTGTCCTGTTTCAATCGCATTCATATCCAATAAATTCATGATTAAACTAGACATACGATCCGCACTCACACTAATCATATTTGCAAATTCGAGCACTTCTGGTGCTTCTGTCGCATTAGCTGCAAACAATTCTGTTTTTAATGCCATTTCAATCAGTTCGGCTGAGCCTTGAATGGCTTGTAATGGATTTTTTAAGTCATGAGCCACAATTCCTAAAAATTCATTTTTATCCTGATTGAGTTCTATTAAGGCTTTATTTTGTTGTTCTAATTGCTGAGTGCGTTCTTGTATTTTCAGTTCTAAATTTCTATTGGTTTCTTCTAAAGCAAGTAAATCCCTATAGCCTTTAAGTGTCATCCTCATAGTCAAATATAGTTTATTAACACATAATTCAGCTTTATTTTTATAATCATCAATATCGTATTGCTCAATCACGGTTTTTTCAAAGTGCGTTCCTGGTTGCCCAGTGCGCACCACTATCCGCATTAAACTATCTTGCCGCTCGTTACGGATATAGTTGATTAAATTCAAGCCTGCATCATCTGTTTCCATCATAATATCAACTAGTATGACTGCAATATCATCTTGTTTGCTTAATATTTCACGCGCTTCATATCCTGAGCTGGCATGTAATATATGCAATGGTCGCCCTGCAAATTCAAAGTTTTTCAGGCCTAATTCTGTCATTGCTCGGACATCACGTTCATCATCGACAATAAGCACTTTCCAAGGTGTTAACTTTGTTGGAATAACTGCTTTTTTGTCAGTTGTCTTAACAGCAGCGTGGCTGCCATCTTTTTGTTTCTTAAATAATTTCATACCTTAATAACACTCTTAAGCCCCTTCCCAGTACTTAACAATATAATAGCATTTTTTATCTTAACTATATTATTTTGTACGAGAAAATATTTATGAGCTAAGGTAATTAGCTAGAGTCTGTAGGATGGATCAGCAATAGCGTCATCCGTCAATGCTGAAATATTCCACGCTTCATATTTCCAATTCAATCTCTTAAACTCAGGCTTGTTTTTGTTTCCAGAAGTTGGTTGAGTTCATTATTATGCTTTAGGTTATGTGTTATTTTTAACCCGATTTTCTATTTTCAAATGAGGCACTCGTTCAAATTCTTTGGTGTTATTAGATATTAGTGTGACATCTAGGGCTAGTGCGTGGGCTGCAATCCATAAGTCGTTGTTACCAATGGGTGTACCTGCACGTTCTAGCGTTGCGCGAATATGTCCATATTGTGTTGCCATTTGCTCAGTTGGCATGATGACGGGAATAAGGGTAATGAGTTCAGCTAATTTTTTTGGGCAGTCTCTCGATATTGGCTTTTTTGCGCTCCATAATAGAGTTCACCATATGTTATCAAGGACATAGCAATATCACCTGTTTTGAGCTGTTTAAATCGTGTGAAAACTTCAGGTGGGCGTTTTTTGGAAATATAGATACAGATGTTGGTATCAAGCAAGTAGTCTGGGTTCATAGCAAGGCTTCACGTTCTTGCGGTAGTGTGTCTTCTCGCCCATCTTGCATAAAGTCGTCTGGCATAGTGGTTAGTAGTTCAAATGCAGATGATAGGTCTTGTTTTGGGGGTGCAACAGGCGTTGTTTTTTTTTCAAGTACAAGAATAACGTTAACGTCTTGGTTTGCCCATTCGTTAGGTAATTGTAATTTTAAAAGTCCTTGTTTATCAATATGGGTTTCAAGTTGTACGCTGTGCATGGTGGTGTCCTTTTTATCTGCTTAGTTTAGATTAAATATAGTTCATTTCTTGATTTTTATTTGTCCATTCATCAGCATCGGTAGTAGCCAGTCACGCAGTTGTGTTAGTTGTTGATTTTGTTTTTGTGCTTTTTTAGTAAATATAGTGTTTGAAAACTTTTCAAATGATTGAATTAATTTTAAAGGAGGTATTAATATCTTATAGCCTAGAGCATTATCTCTGTTTAAACCGGGAACTGCACTATCAGTATTCATTTTTTTAAAATCAATTGAAAGCAATAAGTAATATAAAAATGAGAACCCAATATTAATTTTTGGGTTTACATAATAAGTTGTATCAATAGGAAAAAAATTCTCTGATAAATATGTGATTTGTCCTAGTGTTCCTTTTCTACCAAGCACAATACTTGGAGCTTTGATTAAGTATTCAGAGTGATAACCAATTATTCCACTAGAGCCAACAACAGGATAACCAAAACCAGAGCGCACGCTACGTTTTAAGCTTTTTCCATAATGTAATTCAAGCAAATCTCCCAGTTGACCAACCTCCCAACCCTCAGGAATTTCCCGTTTTAAAGTTGGGTTATAAACCATTTTTCCGCCAGAGGATTTATAAGGTTTGCCGTTTTGGTCAGGGAAATCAAATTGTACAAACCAATAGTCATACAAGGTTTTCGCCATCGCTTCTAATTCAGCATTGATACGGTTGTTGAGTTCTATTTTCGCATCCAATGCAGATAAGATTGAGGCTATTTTTTTCTGTTCTATTAAGTTAGGTGCAAAAAAAGGAATTTTTTCAAATAATGTTTTTTTTACAATTGGTGTTCTTGTGGCAGTTATGCCTAATTGAAATATTTCCTCTCGCTTTAATTTTAATACATAATATAGAAAATCAATGTTGGCTATAGAATTATCAACAATTATTGTATTTATTTGCTGATTAGTTGCAGCTTTTTGTCTAACTATGGCAGCTTTCCCCATTTGCCAGCCTATACAGGAAACAACAATCCCACATTCAAAAATGATATTATTTACTTTATCTTCACCCAATATAGAAAGTGTCCGTTCTGTATTTTTTATATATTTTTGCTCCTTCATATCACTTGGAGTCACAAAAAGAGTTTTACCTCCAAAATACTCATCTAAAGTACCTGCTGGAGTTCTCCCTGTAATAACTTTTCCCACATCTTGAATTAAGTATTTTTTCCACTCATTACTTCTCATAACCCAGCCCCTTTAACTGCTGCAAAATATCCGTTTCAAGCTCTTTCGACTCCGCAAAAAACTGAGTTAAATTCTGAGTAAAACCCTGCATTTTCGCCTCAAACTCATCATGCGTAATGTCCACATACTCAATTTTCACCTCAAAATACTGCCCCGCACTCAAACTATAATTCTTCGCCTGAATCTCCTCATACGACACCACCACCGAAAAATCATCCTCAGCCCGCTGCTGATTAAACACCTCAACAATCCGCGTCTCCTCATCCGCACTCAATACCGTCTTCTGATTCTTGCCCTCCTTCACCTTCTTACCCAAACTCGACGCATCCACCAACACCACATCACCACGCTTACCCTTATCAATAAACAAAATCGACACATTCGTACCCGTGGTTGCAAAAATATTGCTCGGCATCGACACCACACCCGCCAACATCTGCCCATCAACCAAAGCCTGCCGAATCTTCTTATCAATCCCCGACTGTGCAGTAATAAACCCCGTAGGCACAACCACAGCCGCCTTACCATTGGGCTTTAAACAAAACAAAATATGCTGCAAAAACAACTGATAAATCGCCATCTTATCCTTAGCAGCCTTCGGAATATTCGGCAAACCCGCAAAAAATCGCGCCCTATTATCATCCGTATCCAAACTCTCCCGAAAATCACTAAAATCCATCTTAAACGGCGGATTCGACACAATAAAATCAAACTGCTGCAACGCCCCTTTTTTACCTCTATGAAACGGATGCAACAAAGTATTACCCTGAATAATATTAGGAATTGAAAGCACCAAATTATTTAAAATCAAATTCAACCGCAACAAATGCGAAGACTTCTGTGAAATATCCTGAGAATACAAAGTACAACGCTCTTCACCAATCGCATGAGCAATATTCATCAACAACGTACCCGAACCCGCCGAAGGATCATAACAAGTCATACTCGACAACTGCTTATCCGTAGGCACTAAAATCGCCGCCATAATCCGTGCAACCGCATGAGGCGTATAATATTCCGCATACTTACCGCCGCTGTCCTTGTTATAATCCTTAATCAAATACTCAAACAACGTCGCGTAAAAATCATACTTCTGCTCAAAAATCGGCTCAAAACTCAACTTAACCAACTTATTGATAATCGCCCCACAAAAATCATCCCGCTTGCTGCCATCCGTCACATACTCACTGACCCGATCAAACAATACCACCTTCGCACCGCCTTCGGTTTGCACAGAAAAAAGCGCACTATTTAAAGTCGCAATCTCAAGCAAACTATCATCAAATAACGTAGCAAACTTTGCATTTTTATGCTGATTAAACAAATGAGAAATAAAATGAGAAGGCTTTAAAATCGCAGTATTTGGCGGTAACTCATATTGCAAAAAATCCAACGCCTCAGCATCCAACTCACAGAGGTTCTGCGCCCAATTTTCAGCAATCTCAGGTCGGGCTTTTTTCACCTCAAACGCAAACTTATCATGCAAAAACTTATACAAAAACACCTGAGTAATAATCTTGAACTCATTCCCATCATTACCCAAGCCATAAGCGGCACAAATCCCTTTTAAATCATCAATCAATGCTTTGCACTGTTGCTGAAAATCAAATGTGGTCAATCCCTATACTCCCGAAGCACAACTGCTCTAAATACTGTAAATAATAAAATTATTAATAAACCAAGATATTAGTATCTAAACTGATACATTTAGCGTTCATACAAGCTATCTCTATTTGGCATATCTCCACCTAAGTGATAACCATGCTTTCTCGTTCCAACGGTCTCCGTTGGAATGCATCTTAGACACTCTGCGTCTTAATGATGAAAATATTATAATTATAGATTCCAAACCAGTTTTATAGAACTCATTCAACATCTAAAAAAATAATAATTTTATATGACGCAGAGCGTCAAAGCTGAGTTACCACGCTGAGAGGCTGTAAAAGAACTGCAAAAATAACGATTTTAATGATCGTAAGTTGTTGATTTTACACAATCCCAAATCGAAAAAACGTGGTTCTTTTACAGCCTCTCAGCGTAGTAACTAGTCGTATAGTTATAATTATTAACTCGAGTGACCAAAGTACTAATCTTGCTGAAACGCTTTCATATACTCTTGTACCAGCAAACGATTAATATCAAAGTAAATATTATGTTTTAAATCAGTATGCTGTTTAAACTCAGTGACAATTACCCGCGTCATAAAACGTTCAAAATAACTCTCATTATCCAAAATATTAGCATTTTTCACTATTTGTTCATCTGCCAATGCTTTCACACCTTGCAATGCGGCAAAAATATGGCTTTCCTGCTCTTCAACCTGCTCCAACAAACGCTTATGCACCCGTACATATTTTGGGTCATCATCATACTTTGCCTTCAATAAATTATCGCGGCGATTCAAATCATCAATCTGTATTTGTAACTGCTGCAAATGCGTAATATAACGCTGTGCATCCGCCTGTGACATTTCGGCTAAATTCTGTTGCTGAAACAACCGCTCCAATGCCGCTTTCAACTTCACATACTCAGGGTCTTTAGGATCAACATTTTGTACAAATGCTTCACGAGTGCTACGCATCGCGCCGTGGAGCTTATCCGTCAATACCAACTCAGACTCACCCGTTTTAACAAATGAAAATAACACATCTTCCACCGCCACATTCACCAAATCCGCTGAACCTGCCGCAGCATCCTCACGTAAATTCAAAGCACTCAAACGATTGCAAGCCTCATAATACATTGGTTTAAGCTTCTGAAAATCCAAACGATTCAATAAATCATCATGCCCCTGCAAACGGATTAAATTATACAAACTCTTTGCACTGCCCAAGGCTTTTTGCACTTTATACATCTGTGCAGGGTCTTGAATTTGCCCAATTTGCTGTGAAAAAATTTCCAAATTCTCAGTATCAAACTGTACCAAAACTTGTTTAATTTGTTCAATTTCTTCAGCCGCCTCATCCGAAGATAAAAACAAATTGGAATAATGGATCATTTCATCGCCTAATTCCGCCTGCAATTCCTTTAAATACGCTTGATTGGTTGCATCAAACTCCTGACTAATATCCGCAAAATCCACCACATAACCATAACGAAATTGATGATAAGTACGATTAACACGAGTCAATGCTTGCAATAAATTATGCTCTTTAATCACCCGCCCTAAATATAATTTTTTCAACCGTGGTGCATCAAATCCCGTCAACAACATGTTGTAAACAAAAATAAAATCTATCTCACCTTGTTTAAAAGCCTTAATATCTGCTTCTCGCTCCTTCTCATCATGTAAAATCAACGCCGCAGTTTTAACCTTGCTATCTATGCGCTTGATAACATTGTAACTAGCAGAAGCTTCAGCAATTTGATTTGTTTTCTTAACAGCATATTTCTCACTAAAAATCGCATACATCTGTTTTGCTTGTTCCGAACTACTACAGATCACCATGCCACCAATACTATTATCATCAAATCGAATCCGACTGTGTTCAAAATCCTCCACAATATAATCTAACATTGGTTCAACAAAGCGGTGATGTGCATAGACTTTCTGACGCTCAATGCTATTTTCTAATACATCCGCATCCTGTAACGCCTGCTGCAAATACATTTTATATTGGGTAGTGATTTCCTCACGAATTAAACGCAAGGTGTAACCATCCTTAATCGACGCATCGTAATAATATTGATGAATATAACCGCCAAACAAAGATTTAGAATTATATTCATTACCTAACAACGGCGTACCCGTTAAACCAATTTTAATAGCGTGAGGGTCTGATTGAATTAAATTAGCTAAAAAACTGCCCTCGGGTTTATAACTGCGATGGACTTCATCTAAAAAATAGATTCGCTGCATATTAACGTCATAATCATTGTTGCGTATTACATTTGGATCATCTTTAAATTTCTGAATATTCACCACTGTAATTTCTTGCTGACCCAATAAGTTATGACTGGCCTCCGCTGATCTAATCTCGATTGCAAATGCCTCTTGTGACTCACAAGTGTGCACGGTTAAACCACGGCTTTTAAATTCTATCGTGGCTTGTTTTAACAAATCGATTCGATCAACAATAAAATAAAACTTAGGCACAATTCGTTGTTTTCTAAAATAATCAGTCAAATAAGCGACACTATAATATGTCAAGGCTGTTTTACCACTGCCCTGCGTATGCCAGATAATGCCGTTGCGCTTTCCTTGCTTCAATGTCTGCTCAATCGCCAATGTTGCAAACAACTGCGGATAACGCATAATATGTTTTTCTGAATCCATTGCATCACCGACATAAGCCAAACCATAACGCAATAAAAAACCGAATCGGGCGCGGCTTAATAATGAGCTACAAAGCTGATGGGTGGCTGTATCGGGAGATTTATTAGTGGCAAACTCAGGCGAATGTTTAATTTCTAATAAATTGTTATCTTGCAAAATGTGATTTTCAGTTTCATCAGATAAAGCCTGTAATTCACTAGATAAATCATGCTCTTCTCGGAAATAATTAAAAACAGGTCGATGGCGAGAAGTGGTGGCATAAAATGCCCCTTGATTGATTGATCGCGATGAATCGTCATACTGCATATTATTAGAAAATAACATCCATTGAGTGATATTAATAAAATGCCGAAATTTTGGATTTTCACAACGCACCTGCATTCTGCCCTGTTCTGTTGCAATCCCCTCTTTATTATTAGGCGACTTCAGTTCTATAAAAACCAATGGCATCCCATTAATCAGCACCGTGATGTCAGGTCTAAATTCAACATCGCCTTTTTTATAAGTTAACTCGGTCACAACATGAAATTGATTATTATCAAATTGAGCAAAATCAATCAGCTTTAAATCCGCACTTTCATCAATCAAGCGCTTATAAAATGCCTTGCCTAAATCCTGATTATCCAGCATCAATTTCACATTTTCTAACAAACGACTGACATCATGTTGCGTTGCGTGGGGGTTGATCGCGGCAATGCTGTGTTTAAAAATATCGGTAAAAATATTATTTTCAGTTTCCCAAGTCGCATTTTTCAAAGACAAATATCTGTAACCAAGCCGAGTTAAATGCAAAATACAGGGAATTTTAACTCTTGAATGTTCACTAAATTTAATATTATTCATATCTTTTAGCTATTATTTTATGAGTGAGGTTTGATTGGTATTTTTATGATTGCAAGCAATAATATCATGATTAAATATTGGCTTTTAACTTTAAATTAAGCCTCAAAATCTAAGAAAAAAGCGGGGTATTATTTAAATTTTGAGCAGATAAATTCAAACCGTTTGCAATGATAAATGTTGATATTGATCCATAATTTAAAGGCAGCAAGTATTTGCATAACATCTTGTTAAAAATAAAAAATATTTTTTATTCTGATTTAAACAGTCTTTGCCTCTTTCCTCAAATCTGATTATTATAAGCACTTGCTTGGATTGATTTGCTATGGTCAATTCTGTCTTGAGTGCGAGGACTGGCAGTCCTTTTATACTTTAAATATCAATCAGTTTCAAAATAGAGGACTGCCAGTCCTGTATCACTTTAAAATAAAACGACTATAGCAACACAGCTAAGCTGACTTTTATGAATCGTCCAACTACAATAGTCCTATAAAACAGTATCGCGGTGATAACTGCTCATTGTTAACTAGATAACTAAAAGAAGCTCATGAAATATATTCAAGTCGGCGCAGGTGTGCTCAATCAAACCCCTTTGGATTGGGATAATAATCAAAAAAATATTGAAAATGCCATCATTCAAGCCCGTCAACAAAAGGTGAATATTCTATGCTTGCCTGAATTATGTATCAGCGGCTATGGCTGTGAAGACATGTTTTTAGCCCCTGCGACAATTGCCCAATCTCAACAAGTTTTGCTTAAGCTTGCCTCTCAAACCAAAGATTTAATCGTTGCTGTCGGCTTGCCTGTTTCCTTACAAAATCGGATTTACAATACTGTTTGTTTACTGGCTAATGGTGAAATTGCAGGTTTTGTTGCAAAACGCTTTTTAGCGGGCGATGGCATCCATTATGAGCCACGCTGGTTTCATCCTTGGCCACATGGCGTGAGGAGTGAAATAGAAATCGATGGCAAAAACTATCCTATTGGTGATATTTTCTTTAGTTGTGGCGGGGTACGAATTGGGTTTGAAATTTGTGAAGAAGCTTGGGTTGCCAACCGCCCCGGTATTGAGCTCGCACAAAAAGGGGTGGATATTATCCTTAATCCCAGTGCCAGCCACTTTGCCTTTGATAAACATGTGGTACGAGAACGGTTTGTACTGGAAGGCTCGCGGGCTTTTAGCGTCAGTTACGTTTATACTAATTTACTCGGAAATGAAGCAGGGCGTGCAATTTACGATGGTGACAGTTTAATCGCCAGTGCAGGCCAACTGCTTGCAACAGGAAAACGTTTTAGCTTCGAAGACTTATATGTGATTAGCACTTCGATTGATGTAGACTTAACCCGCATGACCCAAGCCCGAACCAGTGAATCTGTACCTAATTTAGACACTTTAGTTTCTGTACCTTTTGATTATCCTCAGCAAATACCTCAACTGCCTAATGTACCTTTGAAATCATGGGAATACAGTCCTAATTTAAAAGAAGAAGAATTTACCCGTGCGGTTAGTTTAGGCTTATTTGATTATCTGCGTAAAAGTCGCGCCAAAGGTTTTGTGCTGTCATTGAGTGGGGGTGCAGACTCATCAGCGATTGCTTGCTTAGTACATTTGATGGTGGAATTAGGCAGTTTGGAACTTGATGTTAAGGGCTTTTGCGCTAAACTCCCCATTGAATTAGCCAACACCACCACTTCCGCCGACATCACTCATGATTTATTGACTTGCGTCTATCAAGCCACTAAAAATTCAACGAAAACCACGCAACGCGCTGCCTCAACATTGGCCCAAAATTTAGGCGCGAATTACTTAGAATTAAATATTGATGACATGGTTGATGGTTACACCAAAATAATTGAAAAAGCCATTGGCACAACTTTAAACTGGCAACAGCATGATATTGCATTACAAAATATTCAAGCCCGTAGTCGTGCGCCCAGCGTATGGATGATTGCCAATATTAACAATGCACTGTTGTTGGCGACCAGTAACCGTTCTGAAGTCGCACTCGGTTATGCAACCATGGATGGTGATACCGCAGGCTCTATCAGCCCTATTGCTGGAATTGATAAACATTTCTTGCGTCATTGGCTATGTTGGTTAGAATCACAAGGGCCGATGCATTTAAAACCGATTCCGTCTTTATCATTGATAAATCAACAAGCTCCCACTGCTGAATTACGTCCTCAAAGTATGTTGCAAACCGATGAAGATGATTTAATGCCTTATCATTTAGCCAATGTGATTGAAAAAGCCGCAATTCGCGACCGCCAAACACCGTATGAAATCTTTTGTTTATTACAACATCGCTATGCAGATTATAATGAAGAACAATTGTTAATTTGGGTTGAACGTTTCTTCCGCTTATGGAGTCGCAACCAATGGAAGCGCGAACGTTATGCACCGAGCTTTCACTTAGATGATGTGAATTTAGACCCGCGTACTTGGTGTCGTTTCCCTATCTTATCAGGTGGGTTTGGCCGTGAATTAGATGAAATGTATACCAAAGCCCGAAAAGACGCGCATTAAAACCTATTTTTAAACGGCATCGCGTATACTGCAAAACAATCAAGCGGATTAAGCTTTAGAGCCTACAGAATTTAAAAGTACATTTGGATAAACAATAATGGAAAAAGTTGATACGTTAATTTACGCAGGCTGGGTGATTCCTGTCGAGCCTGATAATACTGTTTATAGCCATCACGCGGTTGCGATTCAAGATGGAAAAATTGTGGATATTGTACCCAGTGATGAGGCGGCAGGACGATTTTTAGCGCGGATGACGTATCGTTTGCCAACCCATGTGTTAATGCCAGGGATGATTAACACCCATACTCATGCAGCAATGACCTTATTCCGTGGTTTTGCTGATGATTTGCCGCTGAATGAATGGCTAACTCAACATATTTGGCCAGCGGAAGCGGCTTGTGTGAGTCCAGAATTCATTGTTGATGGAACTCAGTTAGCAATTGCTGAAATGTTACGCGCGGGTGTGACCTGTTTCAATGATATGTATTTCTTCCCTGATACCATGGTCAAAGTGGTTGAAAAAACAGGTGTCCGTGCCACAATTGGCTTAATCGTACTGGATTTCCCAACTGCTTGGGCACAGAATGCAGATGAATATTTGCAAAAAGCTCAAACCGTATATGAACAAAATCAGGACAATCCTTTAATTAAATTTGCTTTAGCTCCTCACGCGCCTTATACCGTATCTGATGAGCCATTATCCAAAGCCAAACAACTCGCGGATAAATGGCAAGTACCGATACATATTCATGTTCATGAAACCGCTTTTGAAGTCCAAGATGCTCTAACAAATAATGGTGAACGCCCATTAGCCCGTTTACATAAATTAGGCTTAGTCGATTCACAATTATTAAATGTCCATGCAACTCAACTGGAACAAGATGAAATTGAGTTATTAGCCAAGCAGCAAGCCCATGTTGTACATTGTCCTGAATCTAATTTAAAGCTGGCCAGCGGTTTTTGTCCTGTGGATAAATTGTTAAAAGCAGGAGTCAATGTCGCCTTAGGCACAGATGGCACAGCCAGTAATAATGATTTAGATATGTTAGGCGAAATGCGTACCGCCGCCTTATTATCAAAAGGAATCAGTGGTGATGCCAGCAGCATTCCAGCCCGTCAAGCATTACGTATGGCCACATTGAATGGTGCAAAAGCACTGGGAGTTGATGATGTGACAGGCTCATTGGAAGTGGGAAAATCTGCGGATATTGTCGCATTAGATATGCAAACCATTGAAACCATGCCGATGTACGATCCGATTTCACAAATTGTATACGCAACCAGCCGCGATAAAGTCACTGATGTGTGGGTTGCAGGCGAGCATTTATTAAAATCCAGAGCATTAACCCGTATTGATATTCATGAATTAATGGCAAAAGTCACGGCATGGCGTAAAAAAGTTGAAATCGCGGTTGCAGAGGCTGCTAATCAAGCATAAAAATTGGACTAAGCTGCTATTTATTTGGCTTTGAATCCTTATAAAAAAGCTTACCTTTTAATTAAAAAAGATTATCAATCGTTTCTTGTATTATTATTTTTATCCTCAAAGCTCTTTGTATAAAGATGTGGATTTATGGGATAATGAAAACTAAGCATTCACTTTTTCAGGTTATAAATAATGGACGATGATAAAAAGAAAGCTCTAGGTGCAGCACTGGGTCAGATTGAAAAACAATTTGGCAAAGGCTCTGTGATGCGTTTGGGTGACGTGGCTTTAGTGCATGATATTGATAGCGTTTCAACAGGCAGTTTAAGTCTTGATATTGCATTAGGCATTGGTGGTTTACCTAAAGGTCGTGTTGTTGAAATTTATGGGCCTGAATCTTCTGGTAAAACTACGATTGCTTTGCAAGTGGCTGCAGAAATTCAAAAACAAGGCGGGACAGCGGCATTTATTGATGCAGAACATGCACTAGACCGTAATTATGCAGAGAAATTAGGGGTTGATACCAATGAGCTTTTATTATCACAGCCGAGTAATGGCGAAGAAGCCTTAGAAATTACTGATATGTTGGTGCGTTCTGGTGGTGTGGATTTAGTCGTGATTGACTCAGTTGCGGCGTTAACGCCAAAAGCAGAAGTCGAAGGCGATATGGGCGATTCCCACATGGGTTTACATGCACGTTTGATGTCACAAGCGTTGCGTAAATTGACAGGCAATATTAAACGCTTTAACACTTTAGTGATTTTTATTAACCAGATTCGTATGAAAATTGGCGTGATGTTTGGCTCTCCTGAAACCACAACTGGTGGTAATGCGCTGAAATTTTATGCTTCAGTACGTTTAGATATTCGTCGTGTTGGTTCAATTAAGAGAGCAGACGAAATTGTTGGTAATGAAACCAAAGTCAAAGTGGTGAAGAATAAAGTTGCGCCACCATTTAAAGAAGTCTTTTTTGACATTATGTACGGTGAAGGGGTTTCGCGTGAAAGTGAAATCATTGATTTAGGCTCTAAAAACGACATCATCGATAAAGCAGGCGCGTGGTACAGTTATCAAGGGGCTAAAATTGGCCAAGGCAAGGAAAATGTGCGCAATTACATGAAAGAAAACCCACATGTTGCGATAGAGATTGAAGAAAAAATTCGTGCTAAATTACTTGATATTCAACCATTAGAAGAAAATACTAAACCAACCAAAGCTAAACCTGAAGCAACGGAAGCGAAAACTAAATAAGTCTTTCAGAGCAATAT
>JADGDW010000026.1:19361-34158 GCA_016744725.1 Candidatus Albibeggiatoa sp. nov. BB20
GCTTTATGGTTCTGCGTCAAAATCTAAATAGGCGCAGAATCTTTTTTATCATTTCACGTATTTTTATCATTCAAATGACTCAACAATCTTCTCTCATCTCGTGTACATTTTCAGAGCTGGGTTTGCCTAAACGAACCATGCCACGCCCTGAACATCTTAGACCGCCAAACTATGCTGAACAGTTTGATGACGATACCTTATTGTATGATGTGTTTCGCCGTGATAATCAGATTATTTTAATAGGTCCTTCACTGATAGAAGATGAAAGACTGGCGGAGCTGATTGATAACATTCAAATTAATCAAACTTCAATTAAAAGCTTAAATTATGCCTGTTATGTTTCCCATAAAATCTTCAAAATTATTATTGATAATGCAAATCCTGACTGGGATTCAATCAATATTTACCATAAACAACTGCCTGTAAGACGCTCTCCTTACGAGAATATGAAGCCAAATAAAGTCTTGTGTACAAAGCAAAAAGATAATGAGATTGTTTGGATAAAAGACTGGATTTTATGGTATCACTCTTTTTATGATATTGATCTTGTTGTTATTTATGATAATGCGAGTACTCGATATTCAGTTGAAGAGTTAAAAGCAAGTCTTTCAGATATGCCATGTAGCGTTATTGTTGAAAGCTTTCCTTTTAAATTTGGGCCTCAAGCTTGGGAAATGGGTAAATGGGATTCTGATTTTTGTGAATATGCTATTTATGAACATATTCGTTATTATGTCTGTGGCAATCAAGGTTATTTCTTTAATTTTGATATAGATGAGTTACTGATTTTTAAAGAATTTTCATCTATAAATTGGAATAAGACAAAATATAATGGTATCCATTTCAGAGGAAAATGGGCTTTTCTTGATATAAAACACCAGCCTAATCATAGAAGCAAAATTAAACATGCCTCTCATTCAATTGTAGATAAAGAATATATATCAGGAAGAGGAAAATATATCGCTTTACTCAATAAATTAGCCCATGCAAATTTTTTAAATACTCATCAAATTTCAAATCCTCAAGTCATTTACTATAAACCTAGCAAAGCATTCTATCTACATTTCCATTCAATCAGTACAAATTGGAAATATGACAGAGCTAAAACTATTGATTTCAACCCTCAAATTCATGATCGAATTAATATCAAACTAGTGTCATAGAATAGCTAGAAGAGGCAAGTGCTGGATTGAAAACAGAGAATGCGGCACTGCTTGTAGCAATAAAGGCTGATAGGAATAGGATTGTCGCTTTATAACACCACAACATCCCCCACAAATTTTGTAGTCTATCCCACACATCACATTTTGTTTGTCGCACATTAACCCCGCATTAGCAGTCAAGAATAAAATAAAAAACAAAGTAAAATCAATCGATTAACCTTGATAAACCCACTTGGCACGCATATTGAAATAAAGGTACGCATAGAAAGAATTTGTGTTAGTACTTAATAAAACTCATTAAGTCATCATCGTTAACTTGTTTTAATTTAGGAGAGATAACATGCGTCAATGTGCGATCTACGGTAAAGGCGGGATTGGTAAATCTACTACCACTCAAAACTTGGTTGCTGGCTTAGCTGAATTAGGCAAAAAAGTCATGATCGTGGGCTGCGACCCTAAAGCGGATTCAACTCGTTTGATTCTTCACTCTAAAGCACAAACTACAGTTATGCATTTAGCTGCTGAAGCAGGTACAGTTGAAGATTTAGAATTAGAAGATGTATTATCAGTCGGTTACGGCAACATTAAATGTGTTGAATCTGGTGGCCCTGAGCCTGGTGTTGGTTGTGCAGGTCGTGGTGTTATTACTGCAATTAACTTCTTAGAAGAAGAAGGCGCATACGAAGAAGATTTAGATTTTGTATTCTATGACGTATTAGGTGACGTTGTATGTGGTGGTTTCGCAATGCCTATTCGTGAAAACAAAGCACAAGAAATTTACATCGTTGTTTCTGGTGAAATGATGGCTATGTATGCAGCTAACAATATTGCTAAAGGGATTGTGAAATATGCAAACTCTGGTAGCGTACGTTTAGCAGGCTTAATTTGTAACAGCCGTAACACTGATTGTGAAGATCAACTTATCGAAGCATTAGCAGCGCGTTTAGGCACTCACATGATTCACTTTGTACCTCGCGATAATGCAGTACAACATGCTGAAATTCGCCGTATGACTGTAATCGAATACAATCCTAAATGTAAACAAGCTGATGAATACCGTACATTAGCGCAAAAAGTGATTGATAACAAAAAATTAATCATTCCAGAACCATTAAGCATGGATGACTTAGAAGACTTGTTAATGGAATTTGGCATCATGGAAGAAGAAGACGAAGCAATCGTTGGTAAAACGGCTGAAGAATTAGCAGCAGAAGCTTAATTCTAAGCTTTAGGAGTGCAAAACTTGTACTCCTCATAAAGTAGATTTAAAAGCAGAATTCCCCTTTCATCAGGTTACGGTGCATTTCGACCCCGAACTTGCCTCGCGCCGAACCTCACTCTTAAATTGCTTTGTTCGCGGATTGGCGACGGCATTACAGGAGAGAATCATAATGGCAACAATGAATCATGACGAAACTGAAGCCCTCATTCAAGAGGTTTTAGAAGTTTATCCAGAGAAGGCTAAGAAAGATCGTGCTAAGCATTTAGCAGCAAACGATACTAGCTTAGAAAAATCTAGTAAATGTATTACTTCTAATAAAAAATCGTTACCTGGTGTAATGACAATTCGCGGCTGTGCATACGCGGGTTCTAAAGGTGTGGTTTGGGGTCCTATTAAGGACATGATTCACATCTCTCATGGTCCAGTTGGCTGTGGTCAATATAGCCGTGCAGGTCGCCGTAACTACTATGTTGGTACGACAGGTATTAACACATTTGGTACAATGAACTTCACATCTGATTTCCAAGAGAAAGACATTGTATTCGGTGGCGACAAAAAATTAGGCAAACTCCTAACAGAAATCGAACAATTATTCCCATTACACAAAGGGATTACGGTTCAATCAGAATGCCCAATTGGTTTGATTGGTGACGATATCGAAGCGGTATCTAAAAAAGCAGCTAAAGAAATTGAAAAACCAGTTGTTCCAGTACGTTGTGAAGGTTTCCGTGGTGTATCTCAGTCTTTAGGTCACCATATCGCAAACGACGCAGTACGTGATTGGGTTTTACATAACCGTGATGACGACAATAGCTTTGAAAGCACACCTTATGACGTAACAATTATTGGTGATTACAACATCGGTGGTGATGCTTGGGCTTCTCGTACTTTATTAGAAGAAATGGGCTTACGTGTTATTGCTCAATGGTCTGGTGACGGTACATTAGCTGAAATGGAAAATACACCTAAAGCTAAATTGAACTTGTTACATTGCTACCGTTCAATGAACTATATTTCACGTCACATGGAAGAGAAGTATGGTATTCCTTGGATGGAATATAATTTCTTTGGTCCTACTAAAATTGAAGAAGCATTGCGTAAAATTGCAGCATTCTTTGATGAAACAATTCAAGCGAAAGCTGAAGCAGTTATCAAAAAATACCGTGCTGAAGTTGATCCTGTCATTGCAAAATACCGCTCTCGTTTAGAAGGCAAACGGGTTATGTTATATGTTGGTGGTTTACGTCCACGTCACACAATCGGTGCTTATGAAGATTTAGGCATGGAAGTGGTTGGTGCGGGTTATGAATTCGGCCACAACGATGATTATGATCGTACATTGAAAGAAATGGGCGACGCAACTTTGTTATATGATGACGTAACAGGTTACGAGTTTGAAGAGTTTGTTAAGAAAATCAAACCTGATTTAATCGGTTCTGGTATTAAAGAGAAGTACATATTCCAAAAAATGGGTATTCCATTCCGTCAAATGCACAGTTGGGATTACTCAGGCCCTTATCATGGTTATGATGGTTTCGCTATCTTTGCGCGTGATATGGATATGACATTAAATAACCCATGTTGGGGTAAATTACAAGCACCTTGGTTGAAATCTGAAGAATCAGCAGACGCAGTAGCTAAAGCGGCTTAATTAGCTAGTAGTAACCTCTAAAAATACTTAAAGCCCTCAGCAGAGATGTTGGGGGTTTTTTGTTTGTGAATACATTGATAGAACGTTATTCTAATATTGGGGTGTTGAACCGAAGCAATCAATTTAACCATTTTAATTTGGAATAATATGCAGACAAAGATAAAATATCTGCATAGTCATTAGGTGTACATCATCATTGGTAAGCCACTGCTCTCATGACTTATCCAATATATCTGAGACTTAAGTATTGTCAGTTCTAACAATCTCTGTAAAAACCAGCATCATTCAGAAACGGAAAAGCTATTCATCTGTCTTTTTAGATGACTGAGTTCTCAACTCTGAAGGTAAAATCTGTTTATGACAATGTGGGCATTCATGTATATCAACATGGGTGTGGCGGTGCAATTCTTCCTGAAAACCCGCCGCTAAAATACCCGCAGGCAAAGCAAAAACCCCAATCCCAAGCACAGAAATAATTGCGCCTAAAATTTTACCTAATGGCGTAATTGGATACGCATCTCCATAACCAACAGTCGATAAAGTCACAATTCCCCACCAAAGTGCATCAGGCACAGTACTAAATACCTGAGGCTGAGCTTTATGCTCCACCAAATACACTAAGTTAGAAATAACAATCAGAATCAGAGAAGCCATAATCACAGTAATCAATAATTCTTCACGTTTAGCATAAAACACTCTAATTAAAATCATTGCAGAGCGAGAATAACGTACTAATTTAAAAATCCGCACAAATCTAAATAATCGGAATAAACGGGCAAATATTAAACTGTGTGCAATAATAAATTCTGGGTATAAAACAGGAAGATAAAACGGTATCAATACGATTAAATCTATTAATACCAGAGGCGTTAGCATAAAGCGTAAACGTCCACGTAATGGATGTCGATAACGTGGCAATACGGTACAGCTCCATAAACGCAAACCATATTCGTAAGAAAATATCACAATACACAAGATTTCAAGATACAGCACCGGTTTTTCATACATAACACCAAGTGCCCCCATACTGAAAAAGGTCACGGTTAACGTATTCGCTAAAATAAGGGCAATGATGAGGAGATAAATTAAGCGTCCCCATAAACCGCGTTGCTCGCCTTCCAGTAAGGAAAAAACTTTATATTGAATGCGTCGTCTATTATTTTTTAACATGGGATTACAGCCTATAGTGAATTTCTTGTTATGTATTAGGACTGGCAGTCCTTTAATATTTTAAATATCAAATACTTTCAAATTTGAGGACTGTCAGTCCTATATCACTTTAAAGTAAAACGACTATATTGTTTAGATAGTAAAGGCCAGCCTATCTGTGCGCAAAAAGAGGGGGTTGACCATCAATATATCTAGCTTAGAGGATAGCTAACTAACTGAATTATGGTAATAACCTAGCTCAACTATGTTACAAAGATAGGTTTAAGGACAAAAAACAGCTTACGTCCCTGCTTGCGCAAAGATGTAGCGTGATGGCGAGCAAAAACCTGTATGCAGATTCAAGTGAGATAAAGCTTAAAAGCCATGAACACAGGGTGTTTGAGGATTATGATATGGCAAAATATGGCGATGTCTTTAGCAATAGCACTGAAAACATATTCAATACAGCCAAGCATTTATAAGAAAGTAATACCTACTTGGAATAAACGTTCAACCGCAGTGATTTTACGCTTATCAATCAAGAATAATATTACGTGATCTTCTGCTGCAATTACGGTGTCATGATGTGCCATGATAACTTGGTTATTGCGTACAATTGCCCCAATTGTAGCTCCTGTTGGGAGTTTAATTTGGTCAATTCGTTTGCCGACTACTTTAGATGAACGTGCATCACCATGAGCAATCGCTTCAATCGCTTCTGCAGCTCCCCGCCGTAATGAATGCACCACAACCACATCACCACGCCGAATATGTGCTAATAAACTACCAATTGTGGCTTGCTGTGGCGAAATCGCAATATCAATGGTGCTACTTTGAACCAATTCAACATACGCTGGACGGTTAATCAACGCCATCACCTTGCGTGCACCCATATTTTTCGCCAACATCGCAGATAAAATATTAATCTGGTCATCGTTAGTCACCGCACAAAAAATATCAATTTCGTCAATATTTTCCTCACGCAACAAATTCTCATCTGCTGCATCACCTTGCAATACAATTGTGCGTTGTAATACCTCAGAGATGTGCTCGGTACGTCGTGAATTATGCTCAATCAATTTAACTTGATATTTACGTTCTAAAACCTCTGCTAAACGAGTTCCAATGTTACCGCCACCCGCCAACATAATTCGTTTACAAGGCCGATCTAACTCACGTAAACCCGCCATCACTGTTTTAATATTTTCACTCGCAGCCAGAAAAAAGACTTCGTCATTGGCCTCAATAATCGTATCGCCTTCAGGAATAATGGCTCTACCTTGACGAAATAATGCTGCAATACGGGTTTCCACTTTGATATAACTTTCTAAATCACGTAAGGCATTACCAACCAATTGACCACTATGAAATGCTTTTACTGCAACCAGCTGCACCCGACCATTAGCAAAATCTAAAACCTGCAAAGCATCAGGATAATTAATTAAACGTTCAATATGGTGGGTGACTAATTGTTCTGGACTAATAATGACATCAACAGCTAAACCATGACCATCACTACTAAAAATATCATTATGATGTAAATAATCTGCTTCTCGAACGCGGGCAATTTTCATTGGAGTATTAAACAGACTGTGCGCCATCTGACAAGCAACCATATTGGTTTCGTCCGTATTGGTGACAGCAATTACCATATCAGCATCTTCAGCACCCGCTTGCATTAATACATGAGGATGAGATGCATGACCCTTCACTGTACGTAAGTCTAAATGCTCTTCCAATGTGCGTAATAATTGCTCATCTTTGTCTACAATGGTGATGTCGTTGGCTTCAACCGATAAATTGCGAGCCAATGAACTACCCACTTGCCCTGCACCGAGAATAATGATTTTCATAAATGGTTCTTAATTGCGATTTTCAGAATTTAACAGCAGATTAACTCCAAAAGTTTAAGATAATGTAAGATGCTGATAAGAAATATATTTAATCATTTTACAAACGTATCAACACCCTACACGGTCTAACCTACATTATGTAATTCAATGACTTCGGAATGGCCTTTATTGCGTTTATTTTTTGCATTATCATTACGTTGTGATTCAACAAATGCTAAATACTGTTCATCCACATCACCTGTCACATAATGACCATTGAAACAAGACGTATCAAATTGCTTAATTGACTTATTACCTTTGCGTGCTGCTGCAATTAAATCATCTAAATTTTGATAAATCAGCCAATCTGCACCGATTTTAGTAGCAATCTCATCTGAAGTACGATTATGCGCTAATAATTCATTCACTGAAGGCATATCAATCCCATAAACATTGGGATAGCGTACTGGGGGAGCGGCTGAAGCAAAATACACTTTTTTAGCTCCTGCTTCACGCGCCATTTGAATAATTTGCTTACAAGTTGTACCACGCACAATAGAATCGTCCACTAACAATACATTTTTGCCTGAAAATTCTAGCTCAATCGCATTCAATTTTTGTCGTACAGATTTCTTACGTTGGCCTTGACCGGGCATAATAAAAGTGCGAGGGATATAACGATTTTTTACAAACCCTTCGCGGTACTTCACGCCCAACACATTGGCTAATTGCAACGCAGAAGTTCGACTGGTATCAGGAATCGGTACTACAACATCAATATCGTGGTCTGGATGGGTTTTGAGAATTTTCTTCGCCAAATATTTACCCATACGCATCCGTGCTTTATACACTGAAATCCCATCAATAATTGAATCTGGGCGGGCCATATACACAATTTCAAAGATACAAGGCGAGGCCACTGGATTTTTAGCACATTGACGTGAATAAAGCTGTCCTTCTGAGTTAATAAAAATAGCTTCACCAGGTTCAATATCACGCACGATATCAAAACCTAATACATTCAAAGCGGCACTTTCTGACGCAATAATATATTCCTCACCGCCTTGAGATGTTTTGCGTTTACCGAAAACGATAGGACGAATACCATACGGGTCACGAAAACCAACAATTCCATATCCCATAATCATCGCAATGGCAGCATAACCTCCACGACAGCGACGTTGTACTTCTTTCACTGCGGTGAAAATATCTTCTTGATCCAGACGTGATTTGCCCATTTTTTGTAATGCGCGTGCAAAAATATTGAGTAATATTTCCGAGTCTGAATCTGTATTGATATGACGAAAATCTTCTTGGTATAAATCCTCTTTAAGCTCATCTACATTAGTTAAATTGCCATTATGAGCCAAAGAAATGCCGTAAGGCGTGTTAACGTAAAAAGGTTGTGCTTCAGCACTAGACTGACAACCCGCAGTTGGATAACGTACATGTCCAACTCCCATTTTACCTTTTAGGTTTACCATGTGACGAGTATGAAATACGTCTCGCACTAAACCGTTATTTTTGCGCAAATAAAAACGCTTATTATCACAGGTTACAATCCCTGCTGCATCTTGTCCGCGATGTTGCAATACTGTTAAACCATCATAGATTGATTGATTAACAGCTGATTTGCCCACAATGCCTATGATTCCGCACATGGCGTAGTGTCCCTCTTATGTCCCCAGAGCAATAGTCAATATATAACGTCAAGTCAACATTACCACGTTAAGATGGTAACGAGGAATAATTTATATTCTAAAATGAAATTCTGGTCTAATATCTAGTGGTAAAAATTGAGTAATAGATAAAGCAATCTGACTGGATTGTTGGATTATTATAGATGATTGCCACCATTGATGAATGGTGAAAATATCTGTGAGAGCGGCGAAAAACATGACAAACATCATCATCACACTGCCACGCATTAAGCTTAATAGTGCGACCAGAATTCGGTCTGAATTAGATATTTTTTGCCTACCCAAGGTATCTATAATTAAATAATTAATCCATAGAATTGGAATGAAACTGAGAATAAATAGCCCTAGCATTGAGATCGCTAAACGTAAATCAAGATAAGGAATAAAATCGGTCATCATCAGGGAAAATGGATGTAAAAAGGCGATGGTGATAATAAATGCGATTAACCACGCTGCTAGCGATAAGACTTCTTGCGCAAGCCCTTTATAATAATAGCTGAATCCTGCCAAACCAGCGAGTATGAGCAGGAGGATAAAATCTGCCCCATTCATGATGATTTCTGCTAGCAAATAGAGAAGGGCGCGATTCTAACAGATTCTAAGACCTAATAGAAGCAATATGAATCGCATTTTTAATTTTTCTATATGATTAGGATATTGAAAGCCTATTGAATGAATAAGTAATTATTTTTAAAAGAAAAAAGCACCCTAATAAAAACTTAGAAAGTAGGCCTTTCTATTTTTGCATTTAATAGAATATTAGTCGCAATTTCTTCTACTGAAGTCACCGTTGTATTGATAAATGGTAATTTGAATTGACGATACAAGGCCTCAACTTTCTGCACTTCAAGTTGACATTGAGCTAGCGAGGCATAACGACTATTCGGGCTACGTTCTTGACGAATTTTTTGCAAACGAGAAGGCTGAATGGTTAAACCAAATAATTTGTCTTGATACGGCATTAACATTTCAGGCAAGGCTTGAGTTTTAATATCATCGTCGGTTAATGGATAATTCGCAGCAAATACCCCAAATTGCATCGCAAGATATAAACAAGTAGGAGTTTTACCTGAACGTGACACACCAATCAAAATCACATTGGCATCTTCATAACGCTGATAACTCTGCCCATCATCATGTAGCAGTGCAAAATTAATCGCTTCAATCCGCTCATTATAAGCCGTGTTAACACTATGGCTTTTACCGATAGCATGAGATGATTTTTCTTGGAATTCATACTCTAGTGGCTGGATAAAGGTGGCAAATAAATCTAACACTAAGGCGTTACTAGTCGAAATAATATGGCGCATCTCGGGGTCTAACAATGTTGCAAACACAATAGGGCGTGTGTCTTCTTGAGCGGTTTGATTGATTTGTTGTACCACAGCATTGGCTTGTTTGGCGGTATTAATATAAGGCAAGGTAATGGTACTAAATTTAATTTGCTCAAACTGGGTTAATAAACTATGTCCCAAAGTTTTTGCGGTAATACCTGTGCCATCAGAAATAAAAAAAATAATGCGTTTGTTATGACTCATCGTTATTATCAGTATTAAATTAATTTATGAATGCTATTATTTATAGCATAGTGCCTAAAGTTGAACAAATAGAGTTTACTTAATGGTTTGAAGTTTCTGATAAATTGCTATTGATGAACTAAAGATCGTTATATTATTCCCAATCCTAATACTTTGAACTCAAGCCCACTAAACACTATAATGCAAGATTTATTGCTTGATTTATCCAAAGGTTGTTTGAATGTTAAAAATTGCATTGTCTAAAGGCCGTATTTTTGAGGATACATTACCTTTATTAGCCCAAGCGGGCATTGAGGCCGTTGATAACCCCAAAACATCACGTAAATTAATCTTAGATACAAATCAAGATGATATTAAATTGGTCGTCATTCGGGCTTCGGATGTACCAACTTATGTTGAATACGGTGCGGCAGATATTGGTGTGGCTGGCAAAGATGTATTGATGGAATATGACAATGATGATTTATATGAGCCTTTGGACTTGAAAATTGCCCAATGTAAAATGATGGTTGCAGGTTTTAAAGATGCGGATATTCCTAACCATCGCCGCTTACGGATTGCAACTAAGTATGTAAATATTACCCAACGCTATTTTGCTGAACAAGGTAGACAGGTTGAAATTATAAAACTCTATGGCTCGATGGAGCTTGCGCCGATTGTGAATTTGGCTGATTTAATTGTGGATTTGGTTGAGACAGGTAACACGCTAAAAGCAAATGGTCTTGTACCACTAGAGCATATTGCAGATATTAGCTCGCGTTTGGTTGTGAATAAAGCCGCAATGAAAATGCAACATGAAAAAATCAAAGATTTATTAAATCATTTAGGAAAAGCCGTTGCTGCGAAATAAAGCGGGGATTTAGGCGTATGCTAAGAAAGGTATAAGACAACAACATAGAAGAAAAAAGTACGTAGAGAACGAAGCTACGTACTTTAAAATAAATTATTTAAAATTATTAATTTGTTCAATAATTTGATCAGGTGTATAAGGTTTTTGTACTAATGCTTTACCACCTTGCATTTCAGCCCACATACGGTCAGCTTTTTGGCCCTTACTGGTAACAAATACAATAGGTATCTCCTTTGTACCTTCGTTATGAGTAATCTCACGACAAGCTTGATAACCATCCATTTGCTGCATAACCACATCCATAAAAATTAAATCTGGTTTTTCCGCAGTGGCTTTTTCAATTGCTTCCTGTCCAGATGATGCGGCAATCACATCATAACCAGCGTCAGCAATAATATTTTGAATATTCATTCGATCTACTGTGGAATCATCAACCACAAGAATTTTGTTGATTGGCATTTATTAAATCTCCTCAGTTTTGCGCTCAACATGCCACTGTGTGCAAAAAAGTTAAATCCCTATAAAAAATAACCCTTAACACTTAAGCATTAACGGCTGTTGCATCTGGTAAAAATTGTTTAATCACTTCTTTCAATTTTTCTTGTTCAACAGGTTTAGTTAAATAAACGCTGGCACCGGCCATTGTTCCTCTCAGTTTGTCAAAACGAGAACCTTTACCTGTTAACATCACTACGGGCGTGTTTTTTGAAACTTTGTTTGACTTAATTTCTTTACAGACCTTATAGCCATCAATACCCGGTAACATTAAGTCTAAGAAAATAATGTCGTATACATTATCTGGTTTTTTCACATAATCTAATGCTTCTTCACCTGTTTCAGCAAAGTCAATATTCAGGCCATACAAACCTAACTGAATTTCCATTGACTTACGTACAGGCAAACTATCATCTACAACTAGGGCTCTTGCATTGCTCTTAGATGCATCTTTCGCGCTCTGAACAGCGTCTTGCAAAGCTGCACTTGCCGCGTCATCTAAGACTTCTTCACCGCCTACCACTAATTCAGGCACATATTTGTGTGCTTCGATGGTCACTTTATCTAACACTTCAAGTACACGTTTAAGCGTGAGTGGTCTGCGTAAGTGGATATCGCTGCCAGAGTCGTCAATAGCCCCTTTGGTGACCTTGACTACTGGAATATTATTATGATGCACAGTGAAGCTACGCCACTCATTCATCGCATTAGCATCATCAGCATCTACTAAAATAATTTCAGCCGCGGAACGTTGGTCGGCAGGCACTAACTCATACTGTCGACTGCGAGATGCAGCCAACTTAAAAATACTACCTAGGGTATTTTGTTCGTTTGAGGCAAGCCCAAATATACCCACCTTAAAAACTTTATCCATCGCTATATGTTCCTGTTTTTGTGACCAGCCATCAGTTATCCACTAACAACTGCGTTCATATCATACAACAGCTCAATTCAAATTGAATATCTTGTTCAGTCTGCCTTGGGCGATTGGCAAGGTTTTCTTGTTCATAAAAACGCACTGTAAAACGTTGTTTTCCTCCGCTGATTTCAGGATAGTAAACTTGCTCAGGGGGCATATTTACTTGAATGAGTTGATAGTTCCCATTTGCCTCTAATTTAGACTGATAAAATCCTTCGGTGGCAGTTTGTTGCGAAACCAGCGCATTTTGACGAACGAGATATAAAGTAGCCTCTAAAGCCTCACGTAAAGGGTCAATAGCTTGTAACCATTCATTGATTTCATGTTGGCGGTGTTTGGGGTTTTTATGCAGCCATTGATGGAGAATTGCTACATCACTACTGCTTGTGCCGCCAACGATGCCCTTACGCTGTTTGATTAAACTAAACAAATAATGTTGGCTAAAATGCTCAATTGCAACTGCCATATCCATGTTTTGTAAATGATTTAATACATCTTTTACACCTGATAGAAGCTCTGACAAACGTTCTGTATTCACATCAGGGGTACTTTGCCAACGTTCTAGAGTTTGAACCTGTATTATTAAATCATCTACTAATTCGCTTTTAAAATCAACCCGTCCCAATAATTCTACAATATCAAGTATATTCAATAAGACACTACGACTGTCCCATGCAGTTGGGCCTTTTAAGTGATATTTCATCGCACCAAACAGGTATTCTAAGCGCAAATAGCTTCGCGCCGTTTCAGTCAATGGATGTTCGTAAACAATTTTTTTCTTCACGTTCAGTCGGGTATGGTTGCTAACTGCAAGTATTGTAAGTGTAAACTGCACACTTGTGTGGCTAAATATTCCAAACTATTATTATTTTGTATAATATCATTGGCAATCGCTAAACGTTGCTGTCGCGTTGCTTGGGCTGCCAGTATTTGGTCTATTATTTTATCATCAAATTGATTGCGTTGTCTTAATCTTTGTCTTTGCTGTATGTCTGTACAATCAACAACTAAAACTCGGTCAACTTGGGCATATTTCCATGTTTCAACTAATAATGGAATACTGACGATACAATACGCATAATGACTTTGTTGTGCTTGTTGTGTGATTTCTGCGTAAACCAGAGGGTGCAAAATGGCTTCTAATTGCTCACGTTGTTGCGGTTTAGCAAAGACTTTTTCACGCAACAGCCCTCTATCTAAGCTTCCATCAGAGTGCAGTATATCATGTCCAAAAACTTGTGCAATTGTTGCAAGTGCAGGTTGTCCAACTTGAACCAACTGATGTGCGATCACATCAGCATCAATTATAGGAACGCCTTGCTGTGCAAACAAATCAGATATGGTTGTTTTGCCACTTGCAATTCCTCCCGTCAAGCCTATTTTTAGTGATGAACAATTATCATTTATCAATGCACAAACCTCTTATAAAAACAGTTATTTTGTAATAAAGATGTGTCAGAAATATTTAATATTCGTTTTCGGTGGCATTGAGAGCTATAATAAGCAAATATCACCACTCAAAAACTAAAAATTCCAATGAGTCAGTTCTTTCAAATTCATCCAGATAATCCTCAGCCACGCTTGATTAGCCAAGCGGTTGCGATTATTCGTGCGGGCGGTGTGATCGTATATCCCACCGATTCTTGTTATGCACTTGGTTGCCATATCGGCGATAAAGCCGCAGTGGAGCGGATAAGACGCATCCGACAGATGGACAAACAGCATAATTTTACCTTGATTTGTCGAGATTTATCTGAACTATCGACTTATGCCAAAGTGGATAATACTGCATTTCGCCTGATGAAAAGCTTAACCCCTGGTCCCTATACTTTTATCCTACAAGCCACCCATGAAGTGCCTAGACGTTTACAACACCCTAAGCGTAAAACCATTGGCTTACGGGTACCAGATCATCGCATTGCGTTAGAGTTGCTAGAGCAGCTTGGTGAACCGATTATGAGTTCTACATTATTACTGCCTGATCGTGACGAACCTGAAACTGAACCTGATGAAATGCGCAATTTACTAGAAAAGCAGGTTGATCTCATTATTGATGGTGGACACTGTGGGTTTGAAACCACGACAGTTGTTGATTTAATAGATAATACCCCTGTGGTTTTACGTGAAGGCAAGGGTGATATCAATGCGTTGATGAATTTCTAGTGTCAAACTAAAATTATCATAAGTTAAGTAATATGTATTGTAAAAATTTAAAATTACCCCATTGAGAACTCAATTCTTTAGTTTTTCATTGATTGCTAGGAGAGTAGTAGAATGA
>JADGDW010000027.1 GCA_016744725.1 Candidatus Albibeggiatoa sp. nov. BB20
GAGTATTTGGAAAGTCTCTCCATGAGTGAAATATGCTTTGTAGTATATCTTCACGACCAAAAAAATTTTTACACGTTACAGGTTCACTAGAAAAAAAGGGTATTTCATTAGCAACAACCCGAAATACATAATTGTCACTAGAAGCTTCTGGCCGTTGCTCTTCAAATAAGTGTAAACGCTTTGTTTGGCTCGCTAATAAAAATTTAGATGGGTTATCATAAGTTTCTTCTAATACCCATTCTTTACTTTCTGAAAGAGTTCTGATTTTTCCTGTTTTTATTGCGTAATTCCATTGTTTTTCTGTTGGAAGTGAGAAGCCTAATAATTTTGCGAAAGATTGGGCAACATAAGCATTAATACCAAGCAAATTCATTCCAAATAGTAAATTAAATCTTTGAATATTAATAGATATCGTACTAATAAAATATGTTTCACCTAAGCTTAACTCAATTTTTATAAATTTAACTGTTTTTACAAAAGCTATCCTAATTTTTTGCAAAACAACTTTATTATTTGTTATTTGTAAACGTTTAGCTGAAATAGCATACTCCCCACCAAGCTGCTCCAGAACCTTCCCACTAATTTCAGCAAACTTATGATGTTTTTCATCAATTGGCATACCTTCAAACGCATTTGGATTAGCCAAAACCGCTTGGAAATCTAAAGGACAACCCCAATGCTGCGCTAAATATTTTGAAACCGCTTTCAACACATCAACCGAATCAGGCAACAATGCCGACTCCAATAACAAATCACGCACACCATCATGAAACTCATACTCAATATATTCATGCTGTTCTGAACGCTTAATCAAACCGCTTAAAAAAATCTCTGCCAAATGCACCTGCCGAGACTGTGGCAACATCACACGCTGCACCAACCGCATTACATCCAAACACAAAGGCGCGGCTGCTAAATATTCTGCCAACTCCTGTGCCATCGGCGATGCAAGTGCATAAAACCGTTGCAAACGCTGCTCAGCCGTCACACTACGCGCAACCTGTTTCTGCTCAGAACTAATCCCCTCAACAAATGCCTTTTGCTCTGCTGCGGTCTGAAACACCACCCCAGAAATCCAAGCATCCGCCTTACCCATTAAACTCCGCGCCCAAAACTGCAAAGACTCAGGTTCTAAAGTTATCACAGGCATTTTCATACCATTTGGCTGATGCTCAATCCAATCATCATCAATCACCCATTTGGTATTCGGCAAACTCGGTGCAGCCGCATGAAGATAAGTCCGCATCGTCTCGCCCAAACCGCAATTTGTCCACAAACGCTGAGGCAACATCTGCACAATCGCCACAGGATTAGTCTTACCCCAAACATCAAAAAACGCAGCAATCTTACCTGAATACCACGCAGGCGAAGCACAATCACTGGCAATTAAGATCACCTGTCGTCCACGTGGGTCAATCAACTCTTTAGTCTGACAAACCCGTGAACCAGAATACAATCGTACTTTGAGCTGTTTATCCTGACTATCCTTCATTGGCTGCTCATAACGAAATGCAAAACGCCGTATATGACGAAACGCGGCATGTCGCTGTAACAAGCTGTACCACTCATTCATGGTTTTTTGCCAAACCCGCATTGATGCACTTTCATCCACCACCAACACCACATCAAACCAAGGTTCAGTCAGATTTTTTAAAATAGGCAACCAAATGCCTTGTTCCGCAATAAACTGTACCGTTGCATCCTCATCTAAAACGTCGCGTCGACCCGATTGTGTTTTATGAATCAAAGGACGTAATGCACGCTCTAAAAGTAATACATCAGGCAACATCGTGGTGGCGGGAACTCTAATCGATTCACCAAGATTTGAACCTGTCGAAGAAGGTAATGTAATAGGATAAGTTGTTGAGATTTCAGTTTGATTTGGGTCGATTGGGTCAGATTTGTCTTTTTTAGAATTTGAATTATCATCAGATGATTCTTGAGGTGGGATAGGGTCTTTTATTTCTTCTGGCAATGCAGATTGTGTTTCGTCTTGTTCTATAATTTCAGATGGATTTGATTCTGTTGCATCGACATAAGGCTTCATTTGCATCGCAAACCATAACGCATCTGCCAACTCTTCGGCAGTCGGTTCAATACCATTTTTATGTAAGGCGTTGATGAAGTTTGTTAACATGATTAGTTTAAGCAAACCTATTCTGGTGTAGGATAAAAATCACTATCCAATAATTGTTCAATTGTATAAGGGCAAACTTGAGGAAAGTGAGATAAACCCGTTTCCTTTTTGGCTAAAGATACTGCCTTTGGATAAGCGCGAATTAAGGCATCAGCTAAATAATTTTTTAAACTTGGATAATTGTCTAATTGCTCTTGAATATGATAACGCTGCTCAATGATAGATGTTTTCCAACTTTTACCCGTAAATTCTGTCCATTTTTCAGATAATTGATTAAGTTGAAATTGCCATTTTAATAAATGGGTTAATAATATCACCAAATGACTCACCAATTCATTACGATCACGCTTCGCCAAACCTTCCAATTCCTCAATTAAATGTTCAACATCCACAGCTTGCCACTGTCTTGCTTTAAGTAAATCAATATGTTGGCTTACCCAACTTTCAAAGTTAGTATCATATTCTTGCTTTAAAACAGTCATTGGTTTTCTCTATATTTTGATTGTATAGCTCACGATAAGCTTAATCATCCATTTCAGACAGTGATTTTAATAAGGTATCTTTTAGATTATCTGACGGGTTAATATCCTTCAATGCCAAATAAACTGCATTTAATAATTGGTCAGTTGCAAGTTGTTTTTTTTCTGTATTACGTCGCTTTATGAATTCTTGAATTAACGCCTCTATTTTTGTTTTATATTTTGTTTCATATTCAGGCAATTTCCCAAGATGCGATTTGACAATTTCATCCAGCTTGGTTTTATTAGGTGGGAGCATGTTTAATTGCAAACAACGACGTAAAAAAGCAGGTGGAAATTCACGCTCTCCGTTGCTGGTCATAATGACAAGAGGAAATTGATTGTTACACAAGATGCGACCACGTTTAATCTCTACTTTTTGCTCATTATCTGATGTGCTGTCATGAGTAAAAATAGATTGGGTTTCTTGTTTTAAGCGTTCCAACTCAGGGATGATAAATTCACCTTCTTCAAAGATATGTAGTAAATTATTAGGCAAATCAATGTCACTTTTGTCAATTTCATCAATTAGCAATACTCTTAAACTTTCTGAGGCGAATGCTGTACCTAATGCACCCAAACGCAAATATTTGCTAATATCAGGTGGTTCATTGCAGCCTTTTTTCAACAAAGACGTATCTTGTAACCGTCCAATCGCATCGTAACTATATAAACTATCTTGTAATTTAGTTTGAGTGGTAATTGACCAGCGTAATACCTCACCTAAACCCAATTCATGCGCAACAGAATACGCCAATGATGTTTTACCAACCCCCGGCTTGCCAGTGATTAATAACGGTCGACGCAAATACAATGCTGCATTGACTAATTCAATCTCATGCTCACTAGGTTTGAAATTTTCACCTCTGCCTTTTTTAGCCTCTTTACTCAAATCACGCCAAGGTGGTGGCGGTGGTAAATCAATAAGAGCTTTTGAACCTTGGTATATTTTCCAGTCATTACTTGGCATAAGTTATCCTATATAATCCAAATCATTTTGAGATTGTAGTTGATGAAATGTTTCTGTTTTGAGTAGTGGTAATGTATCAGCATCATCCCAGAGCAGGGAAAAATCACCAAGTTTCGTCTCATCACTATCATCCCATAATTCATTTCTTTTTTGCCAAATGAGTTCTGGTAAGAATTTCAATTCTTTGTCTAATATTTCCTGTTCATCTAAAAAATATTCCTTATCAGTTTTTCTAAACCACAATATGATTGGAAATCCCTTTTTTATCAATTTAAATAAAACGTTATTTTCTGGCTTAGAAGGAAATATTAGACAAATAACACCAGAACTGTGCAAATCTAAGTAAGGCATTTTTTCAATTTTATCTATCCATATTAGGCTATTTGTTGAAGCAATTTGAAATTTTCTTTGTTCAGTATCCCAGCAACAATTTTCAGGAATTGATTGTAATTTTTCTTTATGCCGATTCCAAAAAAGACAGCAGTTATGTAAAAAACCAGTATTCTCTAAACGATCTAAGGAACGAATAATAACTTTGTAATTTATACCAATAGGATCATCAAATTGCGAGATTTTACAATATTCTATATCGTGGTTAAGCAAATGCTTTGGGAGGAAAAATTCAATAGTAAGACGTTCTATAGCGACTCTTATTACAGAATTCATTTGATGCAAGCTTAATATTTTTTGAATGGTATTAGGAAGGTTTTCAAGAGATGTATTCGTTTCATGAATTATTTTATTATCAACCCATGCCACAAGACCGTAATTTTTAGTATTTTCTCCGCCATATAGTGCAATTTGCAAACATGGCACAGTATTTTTTAAAGGTTTTTGTTGTTGGTTATAGTCTGATATTTCTAAATTATCTGATTTCTTAAATATTTTGGGTATTGTATTGAGCTTGTCTTGTTTTAAATACTTTGCTCTCATAGTTTCAATATGATTAAAGGCATTCTCATAATCAAAATTTTGATTAGATTGGAGATAATTGTAAAAAAAACCACTAAATTGTTGCCCACTATAATCACTTATGTATGATTCCATACCAATAACATAATCAATGTGTTTTGATATAAATTTGGCAGATTCAGTAGAGTCGCAAGCACTTAAATATACACATTCAACATATTGCGAAAATTTTTGGAATGTATCAGCTAATTCTTCATTTGATACAATATGTCTTTTAGCATCTTCATATTGCCTAAATACCAAGCCTTCTTTTTGACCATGCCCAATAAAATGAACGATGTTAGGTTTGAATTTAGATAAACTATCATATAGCTCATAGTACGTTGATATACATCCAATAATTTTATTTGGAGCGACTATTGATAACTTATTGTGTTGCGCAACAACCGTACTAATTTCCTTTAATTCAGGAGTTTCGTTTATACTGGGTTTATCTTTAGGATTTGCAAAACATATCAAAATTTTCTTAGACATAACTGCAACTCTAATTGTTTTTCTGGCAAAAATCCTTTAAGCCTAATTTAAAAATATATAACAATACAGGAATTAATAAAAGTGTGGGTTGCCCAGTACTCGCAAGCAAATAGCCCAAGGCAATATCAAGTGCTTTATCAAATGGTTTATCTATAAAATTAGCCTCAAACTCAGGATTACAGATAACAGTACGAAAACTACCAAGAAACTTCTCAAAATCCTCACCATCAGAAGCACCTCGATGGAATGAATCATCTTCAACTGTAAAGATAATTTCCATTGCTTCGGATAAATTCCCATCACAATTATCAATATAACCTAAAGCATCCATAGCATCTTGATTATCCGCAAATACGTCACGAAACTGTGCAATGTCTTCCTGAGTCACTGTAATCATTTTTTTGATAATCCCTGTTGTAAATAATGTTAACTATTAGAAGGTAATTTAATTATTTACTTGTGTGGGTTTAAAAAAGTAAATTTTGCAAAAAATAACCCTATATTTAGTTAATGCAAGGCTTTTAGAGAGAGTCAGTTTAGCAGGCGTGTTGAGAATAGCCAAGGTAAGTGAAAGGTAGCTATAAGGTGAAGTCAAACACGAGGTGGATATTAAAAAAAAGCCTCATCACCAATAAAGACAAATGAGGCCAAAGAGAGAGAAAGAATATAGCGGACTAAACGACTAAATAAGGTGCAAATAAACCATTGAATTCATTAACAGATATATCTTGCAAGCAGGTTTGATCTGCACATAATTCTAATTTATTAACAAATAAACGCATAGTTGAGTTGTGTTTAAAAAACTCAGTATCTTGTCTTATATATAATTTATTATTAATGATAATTATAACTTTATTTTATACTAAAACTGATAGTAAAATCAAGATTTGGTTTAAAATGTTTTTGTGAAAACTTAAATCTTAGTTTGCAGCATTTTCTTCTACATTTTCCTGCATTTATTTTAGTATTTATACGGTATTTTCACAGTATAAAATGATACCATTATCTTATTTTTTACGTTTCATTCTTTATAAAAGCAAGGGATAAAATATGCTGCTTAAAAGCTGTAGTCAAAAGTCTGTCATACAAAGCCTGATGCATTGGCTTGGATGGGTCATGCTGTTCTGTGTGACTCCAGTTAATGCGCAAACCTGCCTTGAAGTTCAACATTACTCTGATGATGATAGTAATATTTGTAGCTGTGTTTGGAATAATAGTACACCTGAATCGCTTGATACATACGATGTTGGGGTATTACATGTTACTGATCCATCTGATTTTGAAAATGTATATGATGGAGTTGCACAATCTTTACTGGAGGGTGAGTACTTTCCCATTGCGGGTGATTTATTAAGTTCAACTAACAGTGTTCAGTCAGAAAAGTCGTTTACATACTATAGAGAATGGGATGTTGATAGTAAGATAATGTATATTTATCAACAACCTATAGTTGACAGCTCAAACCATGTGACTGAATCAAGAATACATTATCAATATTTATACAAAGATAACCCAAAAGGCATGGTAGTTCCAGGTGTTATTGCTCCTCATAACTCTATAGCCTTAGGGCGATTTGAGACTTATATCTTTAAAAACCCAACTGAAGAAAATGAATATTTTTCATGTACCACTGATGAATTAGGCTACTTCATTTCTGCCAACCCAGAACTTTTGTATCTTGAAAAAGATAGCAGCTTATCAGATGATACAAATGATGATAGCACTTTCTCTCACTCTGGGTATAGTTGCAATAGAGTGACTTATGAGTCTCCAGCTAATGATACATATTATCCAGCAAATAGATGTTCTTGTGAATTTACAACGGATGATAACGCTATAGACGTTTATGATATTGGCTTGTTTTTTGGTGAATCACAGAGTAATTTTTCTGGTTTTTTTGATAATGCTGTTCATCTATTATATGAAGAGTATTCACCTGTTACTGGGGATATTTACGTAGAGTATGAGGATAATATACAACCTAGACAGCAATTTGAGCGATATAATGAACAAGGTGAGATCATTGAAATTTTTACTCATCAAACTCCGATTGTAAGTGACTTGTTTTACTATCTGATTGAGCCTAAACAATCAAGAGTACAAATTCAAAGATATGACCAGAATGGAGATATGACTGAAGACGATATTCATCAGATAGCATCACTAACTTTAGAACCTAATGCAACTTATATTTTCAAATCCCCTTCTAAAAATAACGAATTCTTTTCATGTGATACAAATGAAGAGGGTTATTTCATTTCTGCCAATCAGCCTTTTACTATAGAAATTGAAGAAGAAGTTGAAAATGATGACAGCGACGATGGCTCAGATTCAAACTCTGGAAATGACAACAGTGGTGATGATTCAGGTTCAAACTCTGGGAATGATGACAGCGGTGATGACTCAGGTTCAAACTCTGGGAATGATGACAGCGGTGATGATTCAGGTTCAAACTCTGAAAATGATGACAGCGATGATGGCTCAGATTCAAACTCTGAAAATGATGACAGCAATGATGATTCAGGTTCTGTCTCTGAAGATAATGCTCAACAACCCACCAAAATATCTACACCACAATCTGACTATTACTTACTTTCTGTAACGGGTTCTCAAGCTCATGTCCGTTCAACTCCAAGTGGTATTGATTGTGGCTATGGCTCCGGTACTTGTAAAAAATTATTTAAACGTGGCACAACTGTCAAGCTAGAAGCAATTGAAATCTCAACCGCTAGCGGATTTTCTCAAGATGACTACACGATTGAATGGAGTGGTAATGACCGTGGTTGTAAAAAACAAATTGTCAATATGAAAGACCATGTTAACTGTATGGTTAAAGTCTATGGCAAACAGGGTATAGATTATTCTGACAACGACAATAGCCAAGCAGCTGATAGCTCAACTGATAACAATACAGTAACCAATCAATTACAGCTTTTAAACTTCAGTGGTCATAGCACACTTCCTGGTGGTTCTAAAAACTTGATGTTAGGCTTTATCCTCAAAGGTGATGGCACGGCTGATTTAACTTTTCATGCTGACATTTTGGAACAAGGCATATTACCTGAATTAGAGCTTAACGAAGTGCTAACTAATCAAGAAGGCATTTACGGCAAACTATTGCAACGCCAACAACAAGCCAATAATTTTACTTTTAATCGAACGATTGAAGCAGGCACTTATACCATTTTGATGAATTCAAAGGCTGAAAAAGGTCGTGGTATGGCAGGTGTCAGTTTAGGAAATACAACGCTAGATATGGCAAATATCAGTGTTCGTGGTTATTTGAAAGATGTGCTCGTCATGAACTTTATTGTCAGTGGAAAAGGCACACAAAAAGTCATAGTCAATAGCCATATTTTATCAGGTCAAGTCTCAACTGAACTACATTTACTCAACCTTTCGACTCAACAAGCTATTACGGCTAATCCTGTTGCAAATGGGTTAGAAGTTGAAATCGTTGAAGGAGTTTATGCTGTTATCTTGAAGGTTGTGGAAGGTGAGGGCATTGGCATGATTGCAATTGATTTAGTCAAATAACCTGATAACAAAGCCCCAGCCAAGCTGGGGCATTTTAAAAAACAGATTTACTTCTTATTCTTTCTTGCTCTTGCCGCTTTCTCACTATAATTGGGGAATTCGGCAAACACATCTTTAACCCGTTGGGCTCTAAATAAATACAATGCGACCATCACATCTAAATACACAAGTCCTAATGTATATTCATTCATTGGCTTAATACCTAAAAATAAATAAACACTAAAAAATAGCAATTCTAAGCCAACACTCGCTAATAGCAAAATACGTCCATTACGCCAAATTTTACGATATAAACTACCATCTTCAATAAAAGGCAAACGCCGTCCCATCGCGCCAAATACCAACATAGCAGGAATACAGGAAATTAATAACTCCGTTGTTGTCACATAATGAGCAAAATTAATTAACATATCCGCCATATCTTTCATGCGCATTTTGGGCAATAACGCCAGCACAGGGATAAAAGCCAGAAAGAAATGTTTTAATAAGTAAATAACAGTAAGTCTTAAAGTGAAGGGTACTTTCAATACATTGTACTTATTGAAATCTTCAAAGGAATATTTGATTTTATACATAATTAATTCAAAAATAGTTGATAGGCAGGGTTATTAGATTCTTCCCAATAAGTGTACCCTAAACGAGTTAAAAACGCATGAAACGCATCCAATTCCGTCTCAGGTACTTGAATTCCAACCAAAACACGTCCATAAGCTGCGCCATGATTTCGGTAATGAAATAAACTGATATTCCACTTTTGGCTCATACTGGTGAGAAAATGTAATAATGCGCCGGGGCGTTCGGGAAATTCAAATCGGTATAAACGTTCATCAGTTAAATTTGCTGCATGACCGCCCACCATGTGCCGTACATGAGATTTGGCTATTTCATTATCACTTAAATCGATCACAGCATAATCTTTTTCCGTGAGCTTTTTGATTAAACGCTGTTTCTCTTCCAATCCATCCGACAAACGAATACCTGCAAACACAACTGCCTGTGCATTATCCGCATAACGATAGTTAAACTCAGTGATGCTGCGTTGCCCAATCGTATGACAAAATTGGCGGAAACTACCGGGACATTCAGGAATTTTTACTGCAAGTAAGCTTTCACGTTGTTCACCGACTTCTGTGCGTTCATTCACATAACCTAAACGATCAAAATTCATATTTGCACCGCTGGCAATCGTAACCAGATTTTTATCCTGACACTGTTCACGTGCAACATACTGTTTTAAACCAGCCAAAGCCAATGCGCCTGCGGGTTCGGTAATAGTGCGGGTGTCTTCAAAAATATCTTTAATCGCAGCACAAATTTCATCGGTTGAAACCAGTAACACTTCATCCACCGTTTGCTTAGCAATTTCAAAGGGTAATGCGCCAATTTGTCGAACCGCGACCCCATCAGCAAAAATCCCCACTTGATCTAAAATCACCCGTTCATTCGCTTGCAAAGCCTCATATAAACATGCTGCTTCAATAGGTTCAACGCCGATGATTTTGATTTCTGGACGTAAATATTTCACATACGCGGCCACACCTGCAATTAAGCCACCACCACCGACAGGAATAAAAATCGCCTCTAAGTCTTTGGTATGCTGTTGCAAAATCTCCATGCCCACTGTGCCTTGACCTGCAATCACATCCTCATCATCATAAGGCGGAATATAAGTTAAGCCTTGTTCTATCATTAATTGCTGAGCATATTTGCTGGCATCATCAAAAGTTGTGCCGTGTAAAATAACTTCTGCACCACGATGTTTTACCGAAATCACTTTAATTTCAGGCGTGGTTTTAGGCATCACAATCACTGCGCGAATACCCAGTTTTGCAGCAGACAAGGCCACCCCTTGAGCATGATTTCCCGCCGATGCTGCAATCACGCCTTTTTGTAAAATATCAGGTGGCAAGTTAGCAATTTTGTTATACGCGCCGCGAATTTTAAATGAAAACACAGGCTGCATATCTTCACGCTTTATCCAAATTTGATTGTTTAAACGGCGTGATAAATGGCTGGCAAAATCAAGACGGGTCTTATCTGCAACATCATATACACGGGATTGCAGAATTTTTTTCGTATAGTTGGTTAGCATTATGAATCTATATTCGGTGATTTTTTAGTAAATAGTTGAGGGGCTTACATGCCATTCTGTCGCATTGCAAGGCTAAGAGCAACAACTATAGATGTTAATTGATAACGGCAATAATTAAGCAAAAACAAACTATTACTACAGTTTGATAAAACTTGAATCTGAGTCATAATCTCCAACTCACCCGTATTAAATTCAACGAACATCTATCGATTAAATTGACGACAATGCTAACAGATTATTGATTACAAACGCAAAATTAAAATTTCACCTTTTTGTATCATTTCCAAATGCTTTAAGAAGCTCATACCCAGCAACACTTCATCATCATCCATGTGTGGATTGATATTCGCTCGCACATCATTCAGTTCAATTAAGCCTAAACTGACACTATCCAAGCGCGTACCATATACGGTAATCGTGCCGTTTGCAGTACCCACTTGCATCGGTACACCCCGTTTTAAACCGATTTTATTTGCCACTCGTTCAGGAATTGCCACATCAGTTGCACCCGTATCGAGTAAAAAGGTCACGCTATGGCCATTGATTGTACCTGTGGCCACATAATGCCCATGATGACCACGTTGCAAAATCACTTCACGTTGTCCTACACTATTTTGATAAGTTTCAGCATTTTTATTCGGATTATACTTATTGTCCAAAAAGCCACCAAAAATCAAAGTTAACATGGCAATGATGATGACCCAAGCTGCGACAATCATGCCTGTGCCTATCTTTTGCGCTGGTTCGCTCATAACACAATACCGCTTTTTTAGATAAGAATGTAATGATAATATAATGCCACTTTTAAACAAGAGTACAAGTTTTTAGTTCAACTCTTATGCTACAAAAAATTCTACTACTCGGCTTAGTTTTATCACTAGCCCATTTACAATACCAACTTTGGTTAGGTCAAAGCAGTTATCAAAATTGGCAAACCATGCAACAACAATTAGCCCAACAGCAAGCCATTAACAAGCAATTACAACAACGCAATCGAGCTTTGATCGTTGAAGTCAAAGATTTAAAACATGGCTTAACTGTGATTGAGGAATATGCACGGATGGAATTAGGTTTAATCAAACAAGGTGAGGTGTTTTATCAAATCGTTGAATAATTACTGGGCAGTCGTTCCTGCTGCGGGCGTGGGTAAACGCATGGGCAGTGATTGCCCCAAACAATATTTATCACTACAAGCCAAACCCATTATTCAACATACGTTGGAACGTTTGGCCGCCACCCAAGTTAAAGGTATCGTGATTGCGCTATCTGCGACTGATCCATATTGGGATGAATTGCAGTTAGATTTGCCTGTACCTTTGATCCGAGTGGAAGGCGGTGCAGAACGATTTCATTCTGTATTAAATGGATTACGTCATTTACAGCAACATGCTCAGCCTGATGATTGGGTTTTAGTGCATGATGCCGCGCGACCTTGTGTGCGAGTGGAAGACATACAGCACTTAATGCACAGTCTCGCAGAACATCCCGTGGGTGGTTTATTGGCCTTGCCTGTACGCGATACCATGAAACGTTCTGACCATGATAATGTAATTACAGAAACTGTTAGTCGCGAACAATTATGGCACGCATTGACCCCACAAATGTTCCGTTTGCAAGCGTTGACTGAAGCATTAGAAGCCGTATTAGCCCAACAGAAAATGGTGACAGATGATGCGCAGGCGATTGAGTTAATGGGTCAACAACCTGTTCTTATTGCAGGTCATGCCGACAATATCAAAGTTACCCATCCACAAGATTTACAATTAGCAGCACTCTTTTTAACTCAGCAGGCACAACATGAAAGTTAAAACTGGACTTGGACAAGATAGCCATCGTTTTGAAGCACAAAAAACTGATAAACAGCTCGTTTTAGGCGGGGTTGTGTTTGAAAATGAACACGCTTTACTGGGTAATAGTGATGCGGATGTGGTTTTGCACGCGATTGCTAACGGGATTTCAGGGATTACAGGAGTGAATATTTTGGGGAAAATCAGTGATGATTTATGCTTAAAACAGGGTATTGCTGATAGTAAAGTGTATGTGCAAGAGGCATTGAACTATTTAAACGACTGGGAAATTTGCCATATATCTTGTAGCTTAGAATGTAAAAAACCGAAAATCACCCCGAAAATTCCTGAAATGAAACAAAGTATTGCGCAATTGTTAGGTTTGATGGTAGATGATGTGGGCATTACTGCGACCACTGGCGAAGGCTTAACAGATTTTGGGCGCGGCGAAGGGATTCAAGTATTGTGCATTGTGACGGCGGTTAAATAATTACCATTTTTATATTACTGAGCATCTCAATGAGCAAAATTAACTGGCATCGCACTTTTGGCTTAACTTTAACCGATTTTTTTCTCGGTTCTAATTTTGAAGTGGTGTTAGAGAAAGAACTGACAGCAAAAAAACAATTTCTCGATGTGGTGATTATTAAGCGTGCTGAAGGCAAAGCATTGACTGAATATCCCGAAGGATTTGAAGCATTATCTGAACATAACTTGTTAACCTATAAATCGATTCAAGAACCTTTGAATGAATGGGCAATTGATGAATTGATCGGACACTATGTTAATTATCGCAAACAAGAAAGTGCTTCACTTAAAAAATTAATGCCCAAACACGACATTAAACTGTTTGCAGTCTGCACCCGATATCCGAGCAATTTACAACAGCAAGGGCTAAAATTAGAGCAACAACAAGCAGGTGTATTTCACCTTATTTACGGTAGCCATCAAATTAAACTGCTGGTATTAAGCAAAATGCCAAGAAAACAGCGTAATGCGATATGGCAATTGTTTAGTGGTAATGGCGAAGGTTTTGTCTACGGGGGTAACAATTATGATTGGCACTCAAAACAAGACAAAGCTATACTTAATCAACTCTATGAATTTTATAAGCAAAAAGGAGCAGTTATGCCTTATACAATGGAAGATTTCAAACATGATTATGTGAGTGAAAATCTACATGTACTTTCACCTGACGAGGTATTAAAGCGGTATTCATCTGATGAAGTATTAAAACGATATTCGTCTGATGAAAGATTAGAAGGCTTATCAATCGATGAAATTTTGCAGAAATTACCCGCAGAAAAAATTGAGGCTTTTTTAAAAAATTCGAAAAAATAGGCCAATGCCATTAAGAGTCACTGGATTTTTACATTTATTCAGATCACCATGGTTAAATCAAATATCCTCAATTCCCTGTGTTACAATGCAAAGACATTAAAAATATAAAAAACAATATGTAAAACCCTGAATACAGCCATTGGAGGATAACAAATGCTAGTGCTTACACGCGCAGGTTATGCTTTACCGGGGACATCGCTTAATTTCAAAACAGGCACATGGCGAGTACAAAAACCGCTGCATCATCATCGTAGCGCACCTTGTCACACGGCCTGTCCTGCTGGTGAAAACGCCCAAGCCTATATCGCTGACATCCAAGCGGGTCATAGTCAAACTGCTTGGGAAACCCTCGTTAAAATAAACCCTTTACCTGCTATTACTGGACGCGTCTGTCCACATTTCTGTGAATCTGCCTGTAATCGTGGCGGCTTGGATGAACCAATTTCAATTCATGCGATTGAACGTTCTTTAGGTGAACAAGCCATTGAGAATAATTGGGCATATCCTGTTAACCCTGTTGCTAAAAATGCCCCTGAAATTGCCGTGATTGGTGCAGGGCCTGCGGGCTTGACTGCAGCTTATCATTTGGCTCGCTTGGGCTATCGTTCCACCATTTTTGATGATAGAACCGAACCTGGAGGTACATTGCGCACGGCATTGCCGCCTTATCGTTTGCCACGCAACCTGTTAGATTCTGAAATCGAACGAGTATTAGCGATTGATGGGATTAATTTTCAGCCGCATACTCGTTTAGGTCGTGATGTGCAATTGCGTGAATTACAAGCAGATTATCCTGCCGTATTTTTAGGCGTTGGTGCACAGCAAAGTCAAGAATGGAATATTGATGGTGTTGTGCCCCATGATTTGCATTCAGGTTTGGATTTATTAAAAGAATGGGTTGATATTGGTAGCGTGCCAACGCCGAAGAGTGTTGCGATTGTCGGCGCGGGTAATACGGCTGTTGATATGGCGCGAGTGATGAAACGGGCAGGCGTTGCCGAAGTGCATATTATTTCACATAAACCGATTCCAAAACCGGGGATTCCGCAATCTGAAGCAATGCCAGCCATTCCGCGTGAAGTGGAAGAAGCGTTAGAAGAAGGCGTAATTATTCATGAATATCGTGGTATTCGGCGTTTAATTCTGCGTGGTGAACGAGTGATAGGTGTTGAGCTGGTTCACATGAAAAAAATGAAGCAAGAGAATGGACGTTTAAAACGGGTTGCTTTTGCAGGCACAGAGACGATTTTAAATGTCGATCAGGTGATTCCCGCCGTTGGGCAAGTGATTGATCCGTATGGGATGGAGAAAATTGCAGGTATTAGTTCGTTTTTACCTACTGACCACTGGGGACAGATTGAAGGTCATGCGGGTGTGTATGGTGGTGGTGATGCAGGTGGTCAAGCAGGTACAGTGACGGCTGCGATTGGTGATGGACGACGGGCTGCGATTGCCATTGATAAACAAATCCGTGGTGAAGCATTACCCGAAATTAAACAAGAACAACCGATTGCATTTGATGCCTTGAATTTACATTATTACGAGCCTGCGGCACGAATGCAGGAAACGGCCTTGCCTGTTGAACAACGTACTGGTGAAGAAGAAATTATCTCAGGTTTAAGTACCTCTGAAATGATAAAAGAAGCTGCGCGTTGTTTTTCCTGTGGTAATTGCTTGGCTTGTGATAATTGCTGGACCTTGTGCCCTGATTCCGCTGTGTTGAAAACCAAAGACCTTGCCAGTGATGGCAGTCATTATGTGTTTGATTATGATTATTGTAAGGGCTGTGGTTTGTGTGCCAGTGAATGCCCTTGCGGCTATATCGAAATGCAGGACGAGCTATAGTTTTTAATTTGTTTTTTTAAATCTTAGAGGCTGGCGATTTTTAGTAAAGATTGCTGGCCTTTTTTTAAATTGAGTGATGTGAGTCTCCTCAGTACAGAACTTCTGCACTCAACAAAAATTAAGGGTATATGTCATTTTATCTAGGCAATATAAATCTTGATCTCCTTTAATTTCGGCTCAGGTATAGTCATTTTATTCTAAAGTGATACAGGACTGGCAGTCCTAGATTTTGAAATTGATTGATATTTAAAGTGTAAAAGGACTGCCAGTCCCATAAACCGAAATTGACTATATATTAAATACGTGTCTACTTTGAACTACTTCATATTCTTCAGCTTCTCCAAATAGATGACCACAACAATGACAACTGTTTGGCAGATGCACTTCTACTTTATCTATTTCTTCTGCTGGTTCTAGGCTCTTGCCTTAAAGTTATCACAACTCTGTGCTCACAATAGAATCCTTGCACATCCAAATAGAATCACTTTACATTGTGAAATACAGTCGGTATAAAGATTTATAGATTTTTTACGACTAATGGAATCTAACACTATGCTTGTTAAACGTCTTTGGTTTTACTTAATAATATTGTTTACTCTTGCCGCATGTGGCAGTAGTGATGATAGCTCCTCGTCATCATCTAATAACAACAACACAACAACGCCACCTGTTGCCCAAACCCATACCCTCGTGGGTAAAATTGTCGCAGCCAGCAATACCGCAACCGACAGCGATGTCAATGATGTCAATGCGTTAAATAATACTAATAATGACTTTGAGTCAGCTCAGCCTATTCCTAACCCCGTGATTTTAGGTGGTTATGTCAATCGTCCGGGATCAGGTAATACTGGTAACTCACGTAACAATGGGGATATTGATGATTATTTTCGAGCTTCATTGCAACAAGGACAAATTTTAAATTTATTTGTTGCCAACGATGATTTAGCAGTTAATGATTTGGATTTAGGCTTATTAGATAGTGCGGGTAATATTTTAAATGCGTCAGTTGGTGAAGGTGCAACGGAAAGTATTACTGTGCCCGCGGATGGTTCTTATTTTATTCAAGTTCATGCCCATCTCGGTGCATCAAATTATGTGTTAAATATTGGTCAAGCATTACAGCAAACTAGCTTAAGCATCATACCTCGTTTAACTGATAATATTGTCGAAGGTGATGTATTAGTTGAATTCCAGCCTGATGATGAACAGTTGACTTATCAAGCGTTGAATGCGTTAAGCAGCCTTGGCTTAAGTTCTCAGCGTGTTAATACTGAGCGCCGTAGTCGTTATCAGTTTGATGTTGAAAATACCCTGTCAGCACAACAATTTAATCGTCCTAATGGATGTATTACTACAGACTTTGGTGCAACTGAAATCCCAGATGAATTAAAAGCCAAATTCAGTACCTTGATGTTGGCAAAATGCTTAAGTCGCCGTGATGATATTTTAGCTGCAACCCCAAACTACATATTATCTGCCCAAGCAACTCCAAATGATTCGTTTTATCGTTATCAATGGAACTATCAAATGATGAATTTGCCACAAGCATGGGATACTACTGTGGGTAGTTCGTCGGTGATTGTTGCTGTGATTGATACAGGTGTGTTACTGCGCCATCCTGATTTGCAAGGTAAATTTGCTCAAGGCTATGATTTTATTTCTGATACCAGTGTTTCAATCGATGGCGATGGGATTGACTCTAACCCTGATGACCCCGGTGACCAAAGTGTCGGTGGCAGTAGTTTCCATGGAACTCATGTTGCGGGCGTTGTTGGTGCGTTGAGTAATAATAATGAAGGGATTGCAGGTGTGGGCTGGCAAACTAAGATTATGCCTTTACGAGTATTAGGCAAAAATGGTAACGGTAGTGATTATAGCGTTGAACAAGCCATTCGTTATGCCATTGGTATTGATAATGATTCAGGCTCAATTCCGGGGCGCACGGCACACATCATCAATTTGAGTTTAGGTGGGCCTAGTATTTCCTCACGTTTCCAAGCAGTAATCCAACAAGCACGAAATGCAGGTGTATTCATTGTTGCTGCGGCAGGTAATGATAATTCCCGTACACCATATTATCCAGCGTCATTGCCGGGGGTAATTTCAGTTGCCGCTGTTGATATGAGCCGTAAAAAAGCGTCTTATTCTAACTATAATGAATTTGTAGATATTGCTGCTCCAGGTGGTGATAACACGCCCGACATCAATGGTGATGGTGTACCTGATGGCATTATCAGTACAATTGGTGATGACAGCACAGGCCAAATTAAATTTGAGTATTACTCTCTCGTAGGTACTTCAATGGCCACTCCACATGTTGCTGGTGTTATTTCATTGATGAAGGCGGCGAATCCAGATTTAACGCCTGAAAACGTAGACAATTTAATCAGCAGTGGTGCGATTACATCTGATATTGGTACAGAAGGGCGTGATAGCAGTTTTGGTTATGGTTTGCTTGATGCGAATAAAGCAGTATTAGCAGCTGCCCAATTTGGACAAGATGATACTGGTGTGCAAGCTGATCCTGTTTTGGTCGTCACACCACAATCACTAAACTTTGGTTCAAGCTCAACTACTGCAACCTTAAGCATAGGCAATGGTGGTAATGGCACATTACGAATTTTAGATATTTCAGATGATGCCAGCGGTTATGTTACTGTCAATGGCTTTGGTTTAGGTGAATATGAAATTAGAGTCAATCGTAGTGGTTTAGAGTCTGGTACTTATAGTGCAATCATCAAAATCAGTAGTAGTGTTAATACCATCAATATTCCTGTGATCTGGCAAGTCAATAATGACGATCCAAGTACCCAATCAGGTGATGGTGGTCATCATTATATTTTATTGATTGATACTGATTCGCAAGAAACGGTTAAACAGACTTCAGCCTCGGCTCTGGACGGCATCTATGATTTTCGTTTTACCAACATCTTAACGGGTAATTACCAAGTGGTTGCAGGTACTGATGCGAATAATAATAATGTAATTTGTGAACCGGGTGAAGCGTGTGGTGCATATTTAACCCTATCCCGACCCAGTAATATTAATGTTGATGATAGTTATTCGGGTGTTGATTTTAGCACTGGATTTAATGTGAACTTCTCTACTCAATCGGTTGGTTCAACAGGTCAATCTCAAGGTTATCAATTGTTACCTTCAGATTTAAAACAGGTCGCTCAGTAATATTATTTCACTCTCAGACAGCAGATTGTTTGGGAGTGATTTCAAAAAACATCGTCTTATTTGCCTATCTGGATGATGCTTAAAGCTTCAGCTTTGGACTCCTGTCTATTATTATCGCACTTTGCGGAAATGCGTTATCAGAGTCTGATTTAATGGTTAAAATTTTAGGTTCTGGCTTTATTGTCACGGATTTAACTCAATCTGCTATTCATTACTTAAGCCTCTTATTTTTTAATCAAACCCATACCTAACTTAAACTATCTCAGTCATTTTGCAAGAAACAACGCTAGCATTCTGTGTATTGCTTCATTATTATTAGCGCGTTACGGATGAGTGGAAATAACATAATGTATATTTTACCCAATTTTTTTCAACAACCTCCTGACACGGAAGTGGTTGCGGCTGTAGATTTAGGCTCAAATAGTTTTCACATGATTGTTGCGCGTTTTAAAGATGGGCAAATTCATGTATTAGATAGACTTAAAGAAATGGTGCGCTTAGGTGGAGGCCTAGATAAGTACAATTATCTTTCAGAAGAGTCTCAGCAACGTGCTTTAGACTGCTTAGCTCGATTTGGACAACGCTTACATGACATGCCCGTAGATAGTGTGCGTATTGTTGGTACAAATGTATTTCGAGCTGCGGTGAATGCGCAAGGATTTTTACAACAAGCAGAACAAGTGCTTAATCACCCGATTGAAATTGTCTCTGGTCGGGAAGAAGCCCGTTTAATTTACTTGGGTGTGGCGCATACACTGGCTTCCACAGATGAAAAAACCTTAGTCGTTGATATCGGTGGTGGCAGTACCGAATTTATTATTGGGCAGAAATTTGACACGCTTGAACGTGAAAGTTTAAACATGGGTTGTGTCAGTATGACCCAGCGTTACTTTTATAATGGCGAAATTAAAGCAAAGCCCATGCGCCGTGCTGAAATTCATGCTCAACAAGAATTACAAGTAATCAAATATCGTTTTAAAGAACTAGGCTGGGATATGGCGATTGGTGCAGCGGGTACATTGCGTTCTGTTGAACGGGTCATCCGTGAGATGGGTTGGGACAATAAAATTTCGCGCCAAGGCTTACAACATTTAAAAGCGGCATTGCTTGAGGCCGAGCATGTAGACAATTTAAAACTAAAAGGACTTAGTACGCGTCGTACCCCAGTTTTTGCTGGTGGTGTTGCAATTATTTCGGGGATTTTCGATGCACTCAATTTAGAATCGATGAAAGCTTCTGATAGTGCATTGCGTGAAGGGGTGGTCTTAGACTTACTTGGGCGTATTACTCGTGAAGATGCACGTGATACAACGATTCAAAATCTCATCTCACGTTATTCAGTCGATAGCCAACAAGCAGCTCGAGTTGAAAATACAGCTTTGGCCTTTTTATCTCAGATTGCTGAGGACTGGCATTTGAATAAACAAGAAGATTATGCCGCCATGTTAAGTTGGGGCGCACGTTTACATGAAATTGGTCTAAGTATCGCTCATGATAGCTACCATAAACATGGTGAATATTTAATCACTTATTCAGATTTAGCGGGTTTCTCTCGCCAAGAACAAGTCTTTTTAGCAACTTTAGTTCGTTCGCATCGTCGCCGCTTCCCTACTACAGAGGCTTGTGAAACATGCAGCCCATCAGAAAAGGCAAAATTACAACGCTTGTGCATTCTGTTGCGTTTGGCTGTACTCGTGCACAGAAGTCGTACCCCTATCGACCAAATGCCAGAAATAGTGTTGCAAACAACAGACAGTGGTATTAAAGTGCAATTTCCGCCACAATGGCTAGAAACACACCCTTTAACTCATGCTGATTTAGAGCAAGAGCGGGAATATCTTAAAGATATACAATTAGTTTTAGATTTTGAATGATTGTATGTAGCACTTTGTTATAAAATGGTGTATCATTTTAACAACAAATGTTGAGTTGTGGTTTTTTTGCAGACAAACTGTTGCATTTTGTTTCGCGCTAGGTTATGGTTTGCAAGTCAATAGACAATACAAATGACTTGATAAATTTGTCTGTATCGAATTACGTTAATGAATTATTAAGATTCTTTGTTGTGTAAGTGCAACAGGGAATAAAGTTTTAAGCTTAGGCTTCAATCATTTTTTAAATTTTAAACGGAGAAACTTTATGAATCGCAAAGTTCTTGTTCTTGCTGTGGCAACTGCTTTTGCAGCACCTATGGCAGCAACTGCTGACGTAAAATTATCTGGTAATATCCAAGGCGAATATAACTACGCTGAAGTGGGCAACTACGACCGCGAAAGTTATACTAATGATGGCGTTGGTGCTGGTTTCAATGGTGGTCCTAACCATATTCGTCTTGACTTTGAAGAGTCTTTAGGCGGTGGATTAAAAGCTTACGGTCGTTACACAGCAGCTTTCAGTACTTTTGCTAACAAAGGTTTAGTAAGTGGTCAAGAAACTTACGTTGGTTTGAAAGGCTCAGTTGCTTACTTCCGTTTAGGTAAAATGACTGGCGCATACAAAGCATCTAAAGGTTTAGTTGATCCTTGGGCAGGTACTTCATTACAAGCTCGTGGTACTGGTGGTGGTATGACTGGTAGCACTTACTTAGCTCCTGTTGCATTAAAAGACTGCAGCGGTTGTGCTTATGGTCCTTTAAAAGATCAAATTGATTCGTTAAAAGCAGACCCTAGCATCAATGCTGGTGAATACTTAGTAACATCTAAGCAAACACATTCTCCTTATGGTGCATTCACACATAGCAGCTATGTTGAAAACGTAGTTGAAATTGGTGCTAAATTCGGTGGTTTCTCAGCAAGCCTTCAAGGTGTTGTTGATAAAGGTACTGGCATGGACGGTGCGGGCTTAGTTGAATTAAAATATTCTGCTGAAAACTTCACTATCTTCGCTGCTGGCGCATACACTGATTTAACTAACAACATTACAAACGTTACTAATGATATCACTAGTAGTGACGAAGCAGACGAAGACGATGGCTTCAGTAACTGGAAAATTGGTGCACAAGCTAAATTTGCTGGTTTGAAACTTGGTTTACAATTCGAAGATGCTGAAATGGGTACTATGACTGGTGGTCAAGGCCAATACATTTTAGGTTCTGTCGATTATGGCATCAACAACGTTTCTTTAGCTGCATGGGTTGCAAGCTACTCTGATGATGACTTAGAAGAAGATGACGCATTAAGCTTCGCTATTGGTGCAAAATATAAATTCAGCAAACGTACTATGGCTTATGTTGGCTACCGTCAAACTGACAGTGACAACGACTATCGTGATGAAAATGTATTTACTTTAGGTGTTCGTCACTCTTTCTAATTTGATTTTTCTTAGTTAGATAGATTGATAAAAAGGCCCTTGGGATGAATGTCTCAGGGGCTTTTTGACATTTGTAGAAAGCAAAATATATAATATTGAAATCAAATAACAGATGAAACTAAATAAAGGATCATAATCCATTGTATAGTCAATTCTATCTTAAGTGCGAGGACTGGCAGTCCTGAAATTCTTTAAATATTAATCACTTATTAAAAATAAGGGCTGCTAGTCCTGTATCACTTTAAAGTAAAATTACTATAGAACACGTCTAACAGATAGCAGTACATCAAAATAATGTGGCTTATAAAATCGCTATTCAACAATATTTTTTTATACAATGTGTTTCAATACTCTGAATGCTTTTCTATATTTTTATGCGGAAATAAGCTCTTAGATGCCATATTCTTCAATATGGGTGGGTTATACTATTGGAATCTATCCAAAAATGATGCACTATCCATGTCTCAACAATATTCTTATAAAGCAATGGACAATCATGGCCGTTTGATTCAAGGACAAGTAACAGCAAATAATATCAATGATTTAGAATCTCGTTTAGAACGTATGGGTTTAGATTTAATTCATTATAAAGCCCGTAAATCACGTTCTCAGCGGGTTGGCAAAGTCACTCGACAAGAATTGATTACCTTTTGTTTTCATATGGAACAATTGATACGAGCAGGTGTGCCGATTGTCGAAAGCTTGGAAGATTTACGTGATACTTTGCCCCAATCTCGATTTCGGGAAGTGGTGTCTAGCCTGATTGAGCATATTCAAGGTGGCGAGAATTTGTCCGAAGCCATGGAACATTATCCAGATGTATTTAATCAAGTAATGATGAGTTTGGTGCTGGCAGGCGAACAAAGTGGTAAGTTAAACGTGGTCTTTGCTCATTTAAGTGAAACTCTAAAATGGCATGATGAACTGGTTTCTAAAACCAAAAAATTACTGATGTATCCTGCTTTTATGGGGGCTGCAATTTTTGGTGTCACTTTTTTTATGATGGTTTATCTTGTCCCTGAATTAATCAGTTTTTTTGATTCAATGGATGTGGAATTACCCACTCATACTAAGATGTTAGTTTTGATTTCTAATTTCTTTGTTGATTATTGGTATATCATTTTAGGAATGCCGTTTGCGGTCGTTGCTCTGTTGAAAACCTTGTTGCATTTTAGTTTTAAAGCGCGTTTTATCTTTGACAGAATAAAATTAAAAATCTGGGTTGTCGGACCTATTTTAGAAAAAATTATCTTAGCCCGTTTTGCAACATTCTTTGCATTATTATATGGTTCGGGCATTACGGTATTGGAAAGTTTACGTTTAAGCCAAAAGATGGCAGATAATTTAGTGATTGAAACAGCATTGCAACAAGTGATTGACCAAATTGCGGATGGTGTTGGTATCACTGAAAGTTTCAAGCGGGTGCGTTTATTTCCACCTTTAGTCTTGCGGATGGTGAAAATTGGCGAAGCAACGGGTGAATTGGACAAATCATTATCAAATGTCAGCTATTTTTATGACCGTGAAGTCAAAGAAGGTATTGATAAAATCCAAGCCTTGATTGAACCCACAATGACAGTGATTATGGGATTATTATTAGGCTGGATTATGATGTCTGTTTTGGGGCCGTTATACGATATGATTGGCGACATTCAGATTTAGCTTGTTTTATTCGCAACTCAAAGAATGATTAGCAAAATTATTGTCCATACGGAAGGGTTGCCAATTGTCTAATGAGTCATTGATATAACGGTAAAAATTGGCTTTCAAACTAAAAGAAGCTTCCATTTTTGTTATAGCTTGAGCATGATGGCGTGATTGCTGACAAGGATCGACAATCTTAACCGCCTTTAAAAAATCCTTGGATAAGATCATTAAATTATTACTAATGGTCTCATCAGGTGGACTGACTTCTACATTACCATCAATTCCCAAATCAGAAGACGCGCTGATAAAGCTATTCGATGAGTTAATAAATTCATTCGCCACAATCAAAATATTGCCACCATATCCTTTATAAGCTTGTGCGGTAATACTAGATTGATTGAGTGTTAAAAATCGCGGTTCAGTAATACTTAAATCACCACCATTACCAGCCCCTTCTTGTACACTGGTTGATATCTGCGCATGGTCTAAAAACATCACACCTTGAGTCTCAATTTGAATACCTCCACCACCTGCACTGATTGATTCTGTGGTAATTTGACTGCCTTGAGAAAGATATAAACTATCACGAATATTAAGATTTAATTGACCTGCATTACCGCCTTTAATTTGAGTTAGCCATTGTCCATTATGATATACATAACTGGCGGCTTGTCCATTTTCAGCCTGTTCAACCGTAACCAAATCGCCATTTTGAGCCTGTAAGCCATCACGTTGTATAATATCGTCTACACGATAAGTTGCATTTAAAGCAATCCATTGCTGGCCGTCATAAATTTCAGTAATGCCTGATTCGCTTAGCTGCGTGGTATAGCCCGTATGAGCAACCTTTAATTCATTTTGCTCAGCCAAATTATCCACCGTATGGGTTTCATTATCACTTAAATCTAACCATTGACCATCATTGTAAATAAAATAATTGTTATGCTGACCCTCATTTAATACTGCCAGTGAACCATTCGAAATTGAGGTTGTTTCAGGCAAGATTTGTAGTTCAGCGATGCTATTCACTTCATAACGATGTAAACCAATTGGTTTGGCTAAATAAAAATTATTAAAAGGGTCTAATAATCCAGAATAAACATAAGTTGCGGGCTTACCATCCCCAGAATCTGCCACCCGCATCACCGTGCCATAAGGATAGGGGACAGGACGCTCAATCCCATCATACCAACCGTCAACCGCCGCAAATAAAGCTTCTTTGGTATCAAATTCTAATACACTTTGTGATTCATCAAATGCGGTCCAGACTTGGAATACACCATATAAATCTTCGTACATATATTTCAATCCAGTCTCTTCAACTCGCACTACATCGCCATTCCGAATTAAATAGGTTTTAGTCAGCTTCTGCAACGTTTCCATATCAGGTACGCTTTGAATGTAATTAATCCGCATCAAATTGTTGCCGCTATGTGCGTAATAAGCAATGCGCCCTCCACTGTCCAATACTTTAACCACATCACCAGCAACTAACATTTGTTGACTGCGTTCAGTTTCATTAGCATAAACATATTGATTGGTTGCCTGACTATCAGAAGTAATCAAAGCATTATCATCCATAACCAGTTTATTCAGAGTGAGGGAAATATTGCCTGCTTGTCCATCACCTGTACTTGAAGTTGAAATTTGAGCTTTATTAATTAAAGTCAGTTGGTTTGCAGAAATGCTGATTGAGCCGCCTTGGCCTGATTTTCCATCTGTACCCGTGGTACGTGCATAAATACCACTGGCAGATTGATTATAAGTTTGAGGGGAAAATTCAGATAGATAACGTAGTTGAGTATTACCCGCTTCTTTTATCGCAATCCCTTCAGCTGTACCAGAAATATGTGCATCGCCTTGCACCTCAATATGAATATCACCGCCTTGGGCTTGAATATTTGTATTGGTTTCAATCACCGCACCATGTTCAATAATGAGTGAACCTGTTTGCAAATCAATCAAACCGCTATTGCCTGTATTATTATCAACTCCGATTGAGCGTGCATAAATTCCTGAGCCGAAGCCTTCCCGATTTTCACCAAACTCATTGACACCTGACAATCGAGTTTCACCATTGACTCGAATAATAATTTGTCCCGCATCTCTGCTTTGTCCCCACGCGGGTGCATCAGAACTGCTGCTAATCAAACCTCCATCGGTTAAAATTAACTGCCCAGCTTCAACTTGAATTAAGCCACCTTTGCCTGATTCACTTTTTTCTAAACTCAACGAACCTGATTTAAGCGCACTGGCTTTGCCTTTGCCTTCTTGGCTAACACCTGAAATAGTCACTGTATCTGTGGCTTTTAAAATAATTCTGCCTGCATTGCCTAAATGATTTTTAGCGGTTGTATCGATGAATGCGCCGTCTCTTAAAGTAATATTTCGTGCTTCCACAATGGTATCGCCACCATTACCTTGCCCGATATAAGCATCTGAATACAAATGTATATTATCAATTAAATCAATATTTTCTGTAGCTTTGAGCTGGATGTTCCCACCTTGCCCAGAACCAAATACCCCGACATTAATCATCCCACCTGCCATTTCAATATTTTCTGCTTCAATAATAACGCGGCCACTGTCACCCGCATCTAGTTCTTGACTGTAAGCATTGACATAAATAATTGCATCTTTCAATTTAACTATTTGTTTGGCTTCGAGTTTAATATCACCACCATGACCTGAAGCATCGGCACTAGACTTTAAATCATTATCAATAATTTCAATCGAATTTGCTTGAATTTGAATATTGCCACCACGCCCTGAACCTTTGGTTTTAGAACTTAATGGATACGCTTGAATGCTGTCATTATTTTTACCTGAAATAGTGAAAGATTGGTTTGCTTGTAGTGAAATATGTGCACCCGTTCCATAACCCAAGGTTTGACTGCTGATCTGTGAACCTTGGATTAATCCAATATGTTCGGCCTGCACATCAATTGCCCCACCGCTAATATTACCTATTGAATGTGATTGTAATACACTGTCTTGTAAAACAAATTGTCCTGCACGAATCAAAATTTTGCCACCGCCTTGACCACTGACATCAAGCTTGGATTGTTGTTGGATATTAATATTGGCCAATTGTGAAAATTGGGATAGGTTCAAATCAGCATCATTTAAACTGAGTTCACCCACACCCGCCGTAGCAATTAAATTAAGCTGTCCATCGGGCGCAGATAACACAGGCAAACGTTGAGTCGAAATAATGGTTTTTCCACGACTATCTAACCAGCTGTTATAAAAAAAGCTGCCTTGTTGAATGTTAATCTCACCACCAATCAGAGATAGAGTCTGACCTGTTGGAACACTAAGACCTGTAGTGATATTGCTCGTTGATTCTAATTCCGCATAGCCTTGTACTTGAATTGGTGCAGCAGCTTGTAGAAAGCCAAAAGCACTGATTGGCGCGGCAGTTAATAAGCTATCTTGTGGATTTTTCGCATTGAACTGGCCGCCATCAGATAAACCAAAATAATGGGCGGTGGAAGCATGAAAGCTACCTTGAATATCTAAATGGGCATGTGCACCAAATTGCAGGCCAGCAGGGTTCAATAAATAGAAATGAGCATTGGGAATTATCGAACGGATTGTGCCATTAATAAAGCTTGGTTCTCCACCTGTGACCCGACTGATAATGTTTTGAATCTCAGGGCTGCCTGAGAAGGTGGCTATTTCATTTTGTTGTAGGTTAAATAGTTCAAAGCTGTGAAATAAATTATTGCCCACTCTTTGTCCAACAGTTTCAGGAATATTGCCATCAATTAGAGTATGAGATACAGGATTTAAAGAATGGTCTAGGGTAATCGTTGCATATAATGGTATGGGTAATATCAGAAAAAATACTAATAAATGATATGAGGTCATGGAGTTCACCTGCAATTAGGCTCAGGCAAGGCAAAACAATCGATTTGACCGTTATTATTATTGCTTACTCCCCAAGCAAATATAAAATATGTCACACATTTAGTGTGCGGTTAAATTGTTAAGATATTGTTTTTTTAACATTTTTCATTTCAAATCAAAGATTATTATTTTTTTAGAGTAGACTATTCTGTTTTGCATTTCCAGCTTATTTTACAACTCAGCACAGTTTATTAAATTATTTCAATAACCTGTAATGATTTGACTTAAGTTTGTAGAGGATATTAAGCTGGATTAATGAAGAATTGGGCAATCCTGTATTACAATTGACAGACTGACAAAGTTATTAATTCGTAAATTAAACTCTAGGATGAATCAAACTATAGCTCAATAATTCACGGAATTGCTTGGCTGGCATTGGGCGACCAAAGAGATAACCTTGTACATAATCACATTGATATTGATTAAGGAAAGTCAGTTGTTCACTGGTTTCAACTCCTTCTGCAACTACGCCTAATTTTAAGCTATGTGCCATAGCAATAATCGCTGTGACTAAGGCTTTATCGTCCACATCTTCATGAATATCTCGAATGAATGATTGGTCAATTTTTACCGTATCAATCGGAAAACGCTTTAAATAACTTAATGAAGAATAGCCTGTGCCAAAATCATCCATAGAAATTTGAATCCCCAATTTTTTCAATCCACGCAATGTTTCAATCGTATCTTCTGCGTTCGGCATAATGAGACTTTCAGTCAATTCTAATTCCAATCGTTCTGGATTCATTTCGGTCTCTTCGATCACATTAGCAATCGTAGACAATAGGTCTTCTTGGATAAACTGGCGTGCTGATAAATTGACAGAAACATGGAGTGGCGGACAGTTCATGGTTTGCCATAAACAATTTTCTTCGCAAGCTTGGCGTAACACCCATTCGCCTAAAGGCACGATTAAACCAATATCTTCTGCTAATGGAATAAATTCAGAAGGGGGGACGGATTTTAACTCAGGACTATGCCAACGCAACAAAGCCTCTGCTCCAACAATTTTATGACTAGGCATTGAGTAACGCGGCTGATACCAAACATCAAATTCATTTTGTTCCAATGCTTGGCGTAATTTATTTTCCATGCGTAAACGGGATACTGTCGCTATGTCCGTATTTTCAGTATAAAAGCAATATTGATTACGGCCTTGCTGCTTCGCACGGTACATGCCTACATCCGCTGTCTTCATCAATGTCACCACATTAACCCCATCTTTTGGATAAATGCTAATACCAATACTGGGTGTAGAATAAAGCTCATGTTCATTATATTTCAAAGCTTTATCAAATGACTTTAAAACTTTATTAGCAATTAATGCGGCATCAGTTGGAGATTGAAGATGGCGTAACAATAGAGTAAATTCATCGCCACCTAAACGGGCAACAGTATCTTCTGGCGCATGAGTACAAGCCAATAAACGCTTAGCAACTTGTTGTAATAAATAATCACCTGCGGTATGGCCTAAAGTATCATTGATATATTTAAACCGATCTAAATCAATAAATAAAATGGCGAGCATTTCTTGATTTACTTGCGCATGACTAATAGCTTGCTCAGTGCGCTTCATGAATAAAGCTCGGTTGGGTAAATGGGTTAATGCGTCGTGGTAAGCTTGGTAAGTCAACTGTTGATTGGCTTTTTTGAGCTCTTGGGTTCGTTTAGTAACAGTGAATTCAAGTTCTTCACGATGTTTTTCCAATTGCTCATCACGCTCTTGGATTGCCATTAACATGGTATTAAAACCCGACACTAAAATACCCAGTTCATCTTTGCTGGTAACATTAGCACGTACTGAATAATTTTTATGATGGGAAATTTGATGTGTAATTTTAACTAGCGACAAAATGGGTCGGGTAATAATATATTGTAAATAAGCAGATAAAATCAGCGCAATGAAGCCCGACACTAAAATAATCACCAAAGCAATGCTCATATAGTGTTGAATACGCTGATATAAAGCCCGCCGATTAAGTATCACCACTAAAGTACCTAATACTTCTTGATTCGGTGATAATATCGGTTGAGCATACTGTAAATACTGAGGTGAAGAGCTAAGTTTGTGGTTATGAGGTGAGCTAATTAAACCAAATTGGGGTAAATCTCTACGCATGTAGGTCGCAAATAGAGTTGGACCTTTGTATACTTGAGCCAGCACAACATTCACATTTTCACCTAGCCCCTTTAGAATTTCAGCTGTACCTTCAGCATCATCAAATTGTAAAAATGGCGTAAGGTTCACTTTTATAATATTGGTTTGTACTTCAAGGTTTTTCTCCATGGAGTTATTCAAGACCCATAAATCATTTACCATAAATGCGCCACTTGATAGTACAAGAACAAATAAACTGGTAAATAGTATAATTGTTGTAAGTTTATGGCGAATGGATAAGTCTTGAAAACCCACAGTACACCTCTATTGGCATTTTTTGGCAAGCCTCAGTAATTTACCTTGCAAAGAAACGCCTTGTTTTTTAGCTCGAATGTGATTAATGCAAAATTGATTTTTAGCAATAAATTCAATAATACCAACGTTTTTAGCAAAACTATTTTGATTACTCACAGTCAATACCTCTTGCAATTTTTTTGCGGCTGGCATCAGCGCACTGCCTTTATCAACATACAAAATTGAGCATATTGGTAATTGCGACTGTCTGGCAACCGTTTTGACGATAAGTGGACGACTTTTAATCATCTTTACACTTTTTATTTTGCTATTCAATTGGTTAAATACAGTCTTATTGCCAGCTACGCAAAATGTAATGGTTTTTGTTTGTTTCGACCATTTTACATATTGTGCAAAATTATAAATTTGCTCTGATTTTGTTGCGGCCAGCGTTCCTGAGGCATATACATTTGTCCACAGAATGATAGCACAACCAATCAGCAAAAAATGTTCCTTATAAAAAGACATATCATCAACTCTCTCTTGGTCAGTGGTCTGAGATGAGATAGAAACAACATACATCATAACAACAAGCAGTTTTATGGCTACGATTTGGTGAGTATTATTATTTCTGAAATTAAAACCTACCTATGAGCAATTCTAGTCATTTAGCTACTAAAGATGCTAGCAAGACTAAGACAAATGCGTTTATTTATTTTCTTGACGTGAATTTGAGTGTGCTTTTACAGATAAATGATTGTTTTGGAGGGATGGGCGGGCTTAGAAATAATGAGCTCATAAAAACTTTTAAAATCTATTCATTATTTGGATAAATAGCCTTTAAATGAGATAAAAGCCAAATATTTAAAACATAACACTATATTCAACTGAGTTTAAGCTGATTATAGGTAGTCATTTAACAGCTATAGTCAATTTCGGTTTGTATATTAGGACTGGCAGTCCTTTTATACTTTAAATATCAATTACTTTTGAAATCGAGGGCTGCTAGTCCTGTATCACTTTAAAATAAAAAAACTATAATTCTCATTTATCTTTCTTAAAAGCCAACTAAACTAGGCATTTGTTCGAAAAAATGCAGCATGTTGTTTTAATTTACTGGCCTTTTCTTGCATAATCTGACTTTGAGAGCTGGTATTTTCAACTAACGCAATATTTTGTTGGGTAATATGTTCCATTTCTTTCAATGCGCTATGAATTTTACCTATTTCTCCCAATTCTTCTTCGTTTGCAATCGAAATTTCTAAGATAAACTCGCTGATTTTTTGTACATCCATCAACATATTTTCCAGATTTTCACTGGATTGTTTCACTAGGATATTGCCTTCTTCTACTTTGACAACGCTATCTTGGATTAAGATTTTAATTTCATTCGCTGCTGATTTACTGCGCTGCGCTAAATTACGGACTTCGGTTGCAACCACAGCAAAGCCTCGACCTTGGTCTCCAGCTCTTGCCGCTTCGACCGCTGCATTAAGTGCAAGTAAATTGGTTTGAAATGCAATATTGTCAATAATGCTAATAATTTCAGACATTTTATGACTGCTGGCTTTAATATTATCCATGGCTTGCAACACACTTTTTACCATAATGGCATCTTGTTGTGCTTGTTCTTTGCTATCCATCGCAACATGAGTGGCTTGAGTCGCATTTTGAGCATTTTGTTGTAAGACTTTCGCCATGCGATGAATATGATTATTCAAAGTATTTAGTGCTGATGTTTGTTGGTCTGTGCGCTGTTTTAAATGTAGGTTATCTTGTAAAATAGTATCGGCCGCTTGGTGTACTGTATCCACAGCATCTTGAATAGACTGTAAAATATAAGTAAGTTGAGATACCGTCATATTGACATCTTGCTTGAGTTTTTCCAACGCGCCTGCATAGTTTTTATTGATATTTTGGGTTAAATCACCTTGTGCCATCGCGTCAAATACTGAAGTGAGTTCTTCTAAAATATGCTGATTAGTTTGCAAGGTATGGTTAATAATTTCTCCCATGACACGGAAAAAATCGGCTTTATCATCTAAATAAATTCGTTGACTAAAATCGCCTTGTGCAGCAGCTTCCATCACCGTATGCACTTCTTGTTTCGTCGCAAACTCAGCACTTTTATCAAAATATTCTTTAACCCAGCCTAAGCGTTGTCCTTCTTTATTAAAGACAGGGATGGTTACAACTTCCCAATGCATTTTATCAAATGTGATTTGGTCGGTATGTGTGTCTTTTAAATATATTAAAAATTTTCGTTGTAAATTAGGATCATGATGGATCATATCAATAGATGAGCCATATAATTTTAATATATCAAGATTGGGTAAATATTTTTGCAATGGCTGAGCATAAGCCTGAAATAAATCATGCGCTGATTTATTCACAAAAATAATTTGGAATTCATTATTCACAATAATGACGCTGGTTGCAGTATTGTACAACGCTTGGTTAATCCGCTGAGCTGATTCTTCGCGGGCTTGACTGGCTTCATATAATTGGCGAATATTATCCCGCATCAAATTGACTGCTTTGGCTATTTTACCAATTTCATCCCGACCAATAATAGGAAGCTGCTGATCGAGATTACCACCATCAATCATATCTTCAGTTGCAGTCAAAATGATATTAGCAGGGGTGGCAATGTAGTGATAACTGAGCCATAAAGCCAAGATTGATAAGATTATAAATAGCGCGAGTGTAATTGATAAAATAATTTTAAGTTCCGCAACTTTTTTAGCAGATTCAACTTCTAAAGCATTGGCTATTTTTATTGAGGCGTTAAAGAGTTCTGCCCATGATTGATGTAACAAATCAACTGCATCATAAAATTCATCAGAAATCACATCAATTTTAGGATTTAATAAAACCTGAATCGCTTGGTAAATCGGTTGCCAGTTTTTGTGTAAGGGGTTTAATTTGTCCACAATCTCAGGCAACGGTTTTGGAATTATAATTGATTGGTCAGCCGTATCTAATGTTGTGCCACCTTGCTGGAGTGCATTTAAGCTAGTGTTAAATAATTTAGACAGTTGTGATAGTTTTTGCTGAGGTTCTTCGGTTGTTGACTCACTTTCGAGTAACATGATGAGGTGATTGGTTTGGTTTTCCATCCGTACCACAAGCATAGATTGACGTGCTGCGATGCCGATCACACTCGCATCTGCTGATTGCAAATGTACAATATGAAATGTATAAGATACCGTTGCCAACATAAATAATACAAATAGACTAACGATAACTATAATTTTACCTTGGATGCTAGGAATCATGGACATTAAAGCTTCTACTTAGAAAGATGCGAAAAAATAATTTAATAATAGCAATTTCTTAACCATTATCAGTATTATCAAAAACTTCTTTTATACTAGAGGCAGTTAAAATACGTTCACTCCAAAGCTCTAGTTGCTCTAAATTGGCTTGCCTAATTTTATTGTTCAATTGTTCTGTTAGTGAGCCAAAACGCTTGGTCAGCAAACGCAGTAATAAATTTTGCTCGCCTTGTAATAGACCTAATTGTACTCCCTGCTGCATTCCTCTTTCAGTTGCAAGCCTTTCAACAGAAGTGACATAACGCACGGTTTGTTCCGTTACTATAAATCTGAACTAATCTGTTAGTTCAATTTATTCACATCGTCATCAACTGAGCAATGAAACATTGTCTGACAAGTCTGTTATGTGCGTTTAGGTGGGCTGTAACGTGTCCACACCATAGGTTTTAAGTTTAGAGCTGCATTGAGGTCACGGTCAATTTCTAAACCGCAATGACAATGATACGTTCTGTCACTTAAACGTAACTCTGTTTTAATTTGACCGCATTGTGAGCATGTTTTAGAGCTTGGAAAGAACCGATCAGCAATTACGTAATTCAGCTTTATATTTTATTTGTTGTCGTAAATAGCCAAATCCTGCATCAATGATGCTATGTGCTAACTTATGATTCTTCACCATGCC
>JADGDW010000294.1 GCA_016744725.1 Candidatus Albibeggiatoa sp. nov. BB20
AACAACGTTTACTCAATCGGCTACTCAACAACATGAAACCCCATGAAAATTCTCATTGTTTCTGACGCATGGTTACCTCAAATAAATGGTGTGGTACGTACTTTATCTACCACTAAAAAAGTATTAGAGTCGATGGGGCATGAAGTCAAAATGATTACCCCTGACTTGTTCCGTACCATTCCTTGTCCAACCTATCCTGAAATTCGTTTAGTCATTTCCCCTACGGGTCATAAAATCAAAAAAATAATTGAAACCTTTCAACCTGATTGTATTCATATTTCAACTGAAGGGCCTTTAGGTTTATCCGCTCGGCGAATGTGCCGTAAATTGAATAAAATATTTACCACTTCATTCCATACCAAATTTCCTGAATATGTTCACGCCCGTTTTGGTGTGCCTATTTCATGGACTTACGCTTTATTACGTTGGTTTCACAGTTTATCTAAGCGGGTTATGGTTGCCACAGCCAGTATGCGTGCTGAGCTTGAAGGTCAAGGCTTTCATCATTTAGCCGATTGGTCACGTGGAGTTGATATTGAATTGTTTCACCCACGTGAACATAATATTTTTGCTGAAAAACAACAGCCTGTTGCAGTTTATGTCGGGCGGGTTGCAGTTGAAAAAAATATTGAAGCTTTTTTAGATATGGAATTTGCAGGTTTAAAATATGTTGTTGGTTCAGGGCCTCAATTAGAACCGCTTAGACAGAAATATCCTGATGTCCATTTTGTAGGCTCTAAAAGTGGTGAGGAATTAGCCAGCTATTACGCCAGTGCTGATGTGTTTGTATTTCCAAGTAAAACTGATACATTTGGTTTGGTTCTATTGGAAGCTTTAGCTTCTGGAACACCTGTTGCGGCCTATCCTGTACCCGGTCCTATCGATATTATTGGTCATCAATCACCCGTTGGTTGTTTGGATCAAGATTTAGCGGTTGCGGCACGTAATGCTTTAAAATTAGATGCCCGTTTATGTCGCCAACATGCACTTAAATATTCATGGCAAGCTTGTACAAAGCAATTTCTTAATAATTTAGCGATTAATAAAAAAGCTAAAACCCAGAAAATAGCGATTAAACGCAAAACACCTGTGTTAAAACTCGAAAGTTAGGATATTACTATAAAAATTAGGGCTGGCAATCCTAAATGTCTAAGGTTGCCAACTCTGGTTATTCCTTAAATACTCTCTGTTAACTTCACACCTGAAGATGAATCAAACCAGTCTAGTTTTTCATGCAATTTCACCACATCGCCTACAACAATCAAGCTTTGTTTAGTAATACCTGCTGCTTGGACTTTTTCGGCTAGAGTTTCCAATGTGCCAACGACGACCACTTGATCGGATGTGGTGGCTTTTTGTACTAAAGCGGCGGGTTTATGTTTCGGTAGACCATGTTCAATTAATTTCTCACAAATAATCGGCAAGGTTCGTAAACCCATATAAATGACTAAGGTTTGATGTTCATGCGCTAACATTGACCAATTCAAATCCACCGAATCATTTTTTAAATGCCCTGTGACGAAAATACAGGATTGTGCATAATCACGATGTGTAAGTGGAATACCTGCATAGGAAGACATGCCTAATGCTGCGGTAATCCCTGGTACAACTTGAAACGGTACACCTTCCGCCATCAGTGTCTCAATTTCTTCACCGCCACGCCCAAACATGAAAGG
>JADGDW010000028.1 GCA_016744725.1 Candidatus Albibeggiatoa sp. nov. BB20
AGACAGGCATATAACATATCAATTGCCAAGATTAAATTATCAAAAGAGTGGTAGGCAGGAAATTTCTCCCCACGTACTTTTTCAAATTCAGCCCATAAGCTATCTACTGTTTTAGGTACAGATAAGCTTTCTAAAATAAATGTACCTAAACCTAGCAAAGATTCAGCAAAAGTAATATGTTTGTCTGGAAGTAACATAGCTGTTTTTTGTTTATCAATTTTAAGAGATAGTTCATTTATTGCTAAAAGTAAACTATCAAAAGAATTATAATAAGTATAAGTTTGTTTAGGTTCTTTATAAAATATGCTATTTTTCTAAAAGTATCACTATATATTTACCAATTCTTAAATTGTCGGATTCTCAAAAATATCACAAGCAGCAAAATAGTTAGCCATAATAATCAATCCAGCTTCATGATATGGGCGTATTTTCGTATTAATTTCAGGTATAACCTGTTCTAGAATATAGAAAAATATTAAATCACTTTTTGTATTTTTATCAGTGTTTGCATAAACTGATAGCCCATTTTGATAGAAGCCGCTCAAAACCTCTCTTAAATCTTGCTTAGTAAATTCACTACTTTTAGATAAATAGTCATCTATAATACCCACTTGGAAACTTGCATAAGAAAGATAAGCAGCAGGTTGTTTAGTTAGTCTGTTAAATCTTATTTTTTCATCTGGATCAGGTACAACATATTTTCCAGCTTGAGCATTACTTGCAGGCGTGGATAATATATGTTCAATAACATCACCTAGTATTGAGTAGTCAATATTTATTCCAATGCTTGAAGGAGGAGGTAAAAAACCAACGACAGCTTCTATTTGCTCATCAGTTAATTTAAAAAATTCATCTTCAAGATCACGATATAAAAAAGCCTTTGCTTGAATATTATGTTTTTCAGCTAAATTGGTTAGAGCCTCTTCTATATTGAAGTTACTACCAGTTCTTTTATCGTTGAATACAAAATGAAATTCTTTAAGTTCACAGAACTTTCCCCAATGAGGTAACAGTTTTTCTTCAAAATCTTCTGTTAATTTATCTACTGCTTTTGCAATTGTATTTTTATATGTTGGGTTTTCTGGTGCATAAATTTGAAAATAGCGACCAAAACTCCGTTCATAGCCATCATTTCCTCTATCACCGATATTACCATAAGGCTTAATTTGTACAAATTCAGGGCGTGAATAAGTCATCATTTCAGTAAACAAATTTTCAAATACTTGCCCGTTTGCTTTTAGCACCTTATTTTCAAACATCAGTCGAGCAATATATTTTTCTTCACGATTCATTTTGGTCATTTCAAATAGTATATGATTACATTTTAGCAGTATATATTAATAGATTCATCTGAATAGAAACAATTGATGTGGGAGTTAATTTACTTAGGCTATAAACATAAAAAAGGGACACCGAAGCATCCCTTAAAAATATCATTTCAAGCAATTAAAACTTATGCGTGAATTGTACGACCATCAACACCTAATGCCGCTTCGTGCATCGCTTCTGATAATGTTGGATGTGCATGAATAGTCCGCGCAAAATCTTCGCTGCTGGCTTCAAATTCCATCGCTAATACCGCTTCGCCTAATAATTCTGATGCAGAAATACCGAAAATATGCACGCCTAAAACCGCATCTGTATCCGCATCCGCAATCATACGAATCATACCTGTGACATCACCATGCGCTCTTGCACGACCACTGGCTGCAAATGGGAATTGACCCACTTTACATTTGTGACCTTTGTCTTTGGCTTGCTCTTCTGTCATGCCAACCCATGCAATTTCAGGATGGGTATAAATCACCCAAGGCATAATGTCATAATGCATTTCAGATTTTTGACCTGCTAAACGTTCTGCAACCATCACCGCTTCTTCAGAACCTTTATGCGCTAACATTGGGCCACCAATCACATCACCCACAGCATAAATGCCATCAGCGGATGTTTTACGGTTTGCATCAACAGGAATGAAACCACGTTCATCAGTTTTAATGCCCGCATTTTCTAAACCTAAGTCAGCCGTATAAGGTTTACGACCTACCGCGACGATTAATTTATCAACCACGATTTGTTGTGCATCACCTTTTTTATCAGTGTAGCTCACAGTCACTTCATTATTGTTAACTGAAGTTGCAGTCACTTTTGCACTTAATTGAATGTCTAAACCTTGACCTTTCAATGATTTCAATGCCGCCGCCGCAATTTTACGGTCAGCCGTCGCTAAGAAATCTGGCATCGCTTCTAATACAGTCACTTCTGCACCTAAACGACCCCAAACACTGCCTAATTCTAAACCAATCGCGCCCGCACCAATCACGCCTAAACGCTTAGGTACTGCATCAAATGCCAATGCGCCTGTGGAATTCACGATTAAATTATGGTCTGCTGGTGCAACAGGAATGTCTACAGGCACAGAACCTGAAGCAATAATAATATTGTCTGCACTGATTGTTTGTTTTGAACCATCTTGAGCGGTGACTTCTATGCTTTTGCCGCCTGCTAATTTCGCAGCACCTTCAATACGTGTGACTTTATTTTTCTTGAATAAACCAACGATACCTTGCGTCAATGCACCCACGATGTCGTCTTTACGTGCCATCATTTTACTGATGTCAATTTTTGGATTATCGCAACTAATACCATGGTCGGCATAGTGATGTTGCATATCGTAATAATGATGAGATGAATCAAGTAAGGCTTTGGAAGGAATACAACCGACGTTTAAGCATGTGCCGCCTAATACGTTTTTACCCGCTGTGTCTTTCCATTTTTCGATACACGCGGTTTTCATACCTAATTGTGCGCTACGAATCGCTGCCACGTAACCTGCTGGGCCTGCTCCAATGACGATGACGTTATAATCTGCCACAATACTCTCCAGTTGTGATTTTTGTTTTAAGGTGGAACGACTGGCATGTAAGGGATAATGGCTAGAACTGCCAGTCATTTGAGGGCTGACTGTCCTAGATTGGTGATGGAACAGATTTTAACTCACTTGTGGCAAATTAAACCTCACTCCATCAGCCAGTCATCACAAAGAATTATAGTTCTAACAATAAACGCGCTGGGTCTTCAACCGCTTTCTTAATAGCGACTAAGAACTGTACCGCGTCACGACCGTCAATGATACGATGGTCATAAGATAATGCAAGATACATCATCGGACGAATCACGATTTCACCATTTTCAACAACCGCACGTTCAACTGTATTGTGCATGCCTAAAATCGCGCTTTGAGGTGGATTCAAAATAGGCGTAGACATCATTGAACCGAAAATACCACCATTTGTAATCGTGAATGTACCACCAGTTAAATCATCAATGCTTAATTTCGCATCACGCGCACGCTTACCAAAATCTGCAATGCCGCCTTCAACATCAGCGAAAGACATTGAATCAACATCACGTAAAATAGGCACAACTAAGCCGCGTGGAGAACTCACCGCAATACCAATATCATAGAAGCCATGATAAATGATTTCATCACCTTCAGTTGACGCATTGATAATTGGGAACTGTTGTAATGCTGCAACTGCTGCTTTTGCAAAGAAAGACATAAAGCCTAATTTCACATCATGTTTTTTCTGGAATTCTTCTTTATATTGAGAACGCAAATCCATCATGGGTTTCATATTGACTTCGTTGAAAGTCGTTAAGATCGCATGTTGTTGTTGCGCACCTAATAAGCGTTCTGCAACACGTTTGCGTAAACGAGTCATTGGAACACGTTCTTCAGTACGACCTGTCATTGGTGCTGCCGCAGGTGTTGCTGCTGCTTTCAACATGTCAGTCTTAGTCACACGGTCGCCACTGTGTGGTACGCTAGCAGGATTAACACCTTGTTCATTTGCAATTTTACGAACAGCAGGGCTGGTTTTAGGTGCACCACTAGCGGCTTCTGCAACAGGGGCTACTTCTGCTTGTGCTACTGGAGCGGCTGCTGCCGTATCAATGCGTGCAATTAATTCTTCACTTAATACGCCAGAACCGTTTTCTTTTACGATTTCTGTTAATACACCCGCGCTATTAGCAACAACTTCGAGCACGACTTTGTCAGTTTCGATATCAACTAGCTGGTCGCCTTCTGCTACCGCTTCACCTACGTTTTTATACCATTCTAATAATGTAGCATCAGCAACAGACTCAGCTAAAACAGGAACTTTTACTTCTTCTATGGACACAGCGATTTCCTTAAACAATGAACAGTTATCAATGAATAATTTTTTACAAAGGATTAGCAGCCCTGAATATGAAACATTTCTCAGTTTTTTCAAAATTAAGGACTGCCAGCCCTAGGGTTTAAAGTTTACTTATCTAATCGCAACGCATCGGTTAAGAATGCTTGCAATTGTTGACGATGGACTTGTAAATAGCCAACCGCTGGTGAAGCTGATGCAGGACGACCCGCATATTCAACCCGCTTATCTTTATGGCCTAAATTAACATCCATGTGCGCCCGAATATACCACCAAGCACCTTGGTTACGAGGTTCTTCTTGTACCCAAACTCGTTGTTCTACATGAGGATAGCGTTTTAAAATTTCTTCAATTTCATCATGTGGATAAGGGTAAAGTTGTTCTAAACGAATAATCGCAATATCATCAATTTCGTTTTGTTCCCGTGCTTCAATTAAATCGTAATACACTTTGCCTGAGCAAAATAAAATCCGATCTACTTTTTCAGGGGTGATATTAGGATCAACTTCATCAATCACAGCTTGGAATGGCGCGTCAGTAAATGCACTGAATTCAGACACACAACGTTTATGACGCAACAAACTCTTAGGAGACATGATAATCAATGGCTTACGATAATCTCGCACCATTTGACGACGTAATACATGATAAATTTGCGCTGGCGTACTCGGTACACACACTTGCATATTATCTTCTGCACATAATTGTAAATAACGTTCTAAACGTGCTGATGAATGCTCAGGGCCTTGACCGTCATAACCATGTGGTAACAACATGACTAAACCGCAATAACGTTGCCATTTTGCTTCTGAGGAACTAATGAATTGGTCAATAACTACTTGTGCGCCGTTGGCAAAATCACCAAACTGCGCTTCCCAAATCACTAAAGTTTCTGGGGAAGAGGAAGCGTAACCAAATTCAAAGCCTAATACCGCTTCTTCTGACAATGAAGAGTTGATGACTAAGAAATGTTCTTGATCTTCCGCTAAATTGCGTAATGGTAAATAAGTATCACCTGAGTCGCGTTCGTGCCAAACTGCATGACGGTGGGCGAATGTACCACGACCACAATCTTGACCTGAAAGCCGTACTGGGTAGCCATCTTCTAATAATGTTGCATAGGCTAAAGTTTCAGCACAACCCCAATCTAAAGGTTGTTCGCCGCGACCCATACGTTGCCAAGATTCAACCAATTTATTCACACTACGGTTTAAGTGAAAACCTTCAGGAAGTGTTGTAAATTTGTTGATTAGTTTTTGTACACGCTCAAGATTAATATGTGTATCTGCTTTTGCACGCCATGTTGTGGCAATAAATGGCTTCCAGTTAACTGTGTTTTTAAATTCTTCAGTTGAAACTGGACGTGAAACCACATCTTTGGTGCTTAAATCATTGCGGTAATCTTTTAAGTATTCAGCCCCGTCTTTTGCACCAATTGCGCCTTCTTTAGCCAATTGTGCTGCGTATAATGCTTGGGTTTTAACCTGTTGCTTGATTTTTTTGTACATAACAGGCTGCGTTGCTGCAGGTTCATCCGCTTCGTTATGACCATGACGACGGTAACAGATCATGTCAATCACAACGTCTTTGTTGAACGCCATACGATATTCAAGTGCAAGTTTAGTCACGAAAACAACCGCTTCTGGGTCATCTGCATTCACATGGAAAATCGGTGCTTGAACCATTTTCGCCACGTCTGTGCAATATAACGTTGAACGTGAATCTAATGGGTCGCTGGTTGTAAAACCAATTTGGTTATTAATCACAATGTGAACTGTACCACCCGTGGTATAACCACGAATTTCTGACAAGTTCAAGGTTTCCATAATCACGCCTTGACCTGCAAACGCCGCATCACCATGAATCAAAATCGGCAGTACTTGATTACGATCTTTATCTTGTAAACGCTCTTGACGCGCACGCACTGAACCTTCGATCACAGGGTTAATAATTTCTAAATGTGATGGGTTAAATGACATTGCTAAATGTAATTTGCCGCCTGGTGTTTCTACATCAGAAGAGAACCCTTGGTGATATTTTACATCACCTGAACCGTTGTCTACAGTAATTTTGCCTTCAAATTCTGAGAATAAATCTTGTGGGCGTTTACCTAAAATATTGACGAGTACATTGAGGCGACCACGATGCGCCATGCCTAATACGGCTTCTTCAACCCCTGCTGCACCTGCATCTTGAATTAATTCATCAAGTAATGGGATTAAGCTGTCACCACCTTCTAGTGAGAAGCGTTTTTGACCAACATATTTAGTATGTAGATAATCTTCTAAACCTTGGGCTGCTGTTAAGCGACGTAGAATTTGGCGTTTGGATTCAAAGTTAAATTTAGGGCGACCTTGAGAACCTTCAGCACGTTGTTGAATCCAGCGTTTTTCGCGTGTTTCCGTAATGTGCATGTATTCCCAGCCGATACTGTCTGTATAGATTTTTTTCAATAGGCTAAGAATATCGCCTAGTTTCATTGTATCAACACCATATAATGAACCCGTGTCAAACGTTGCATTCATATCTGCTGGTGTAAAACCATGAAACTCTGGGTCTAAATCTTCAACATAAGAACGTTCAGTCAGTTGAAGGGGATCAAGGTTGGCATTTTGATGACCACGGAAACGATAAGCATTAATTAAACGCAATACAGCAGCTTCTTTTTTAGCAAACGCCGTATTTGTACCTGTCGCATTTGTGCCTACTGCATCATTGGCAGGTTGAGCTGTGCGCAAAGGTTTATAGTTTAGGAATCGGGCTTGAATCGGTGCATGCGGCACTTCTTGATGTTCTAATGTATGGTCTTGACGTTGCAATTCTGCAAAGTAATCGCGCCATTTTTCATCAACCGCTTGTGGGTCTACAAGGTAGGTTTCGTAGAGGTCATCGATAAATGATGAATTATATAGGTAAGTCGCAGTCTTCATTTTTTAGCTTATCCGCACTTTCATTGTATACAACTATAACAATATTTTATACGCTACTATAAATCATAATTATGATAATGAAAAGATATTATTTATATTTAACTGGCACATTGTGTAAACTCAGGGTATTATAGAAGGATTGTGTCGAGTTGGCGATGGTATATTTGCGATTTTTAGGGTTTATTTGGTCAAATTTTAGATAAAAAATCACTAAATAAGTATATTAATAATTAGTAATTTATATGACCTAGCTAAAGCAGATAAGCTGAATTTATCGTGTCAAAACTCGACGAAACCGATTAAGTTTTTAAAATAAGTTAAATTAGGTTTAAAACTGACATTTTTATATAGCCACTTCCTAATCATTAATAACTTTTTATTAGCTAGTTAACGTATTTTGTTAATTATCAATTGATGGTTATTATGGTTGGGACGTGGCTTTTATCATCAACCTTGTAAGAAGGAAGGCATTACATGAAAAAGGCTGTGCGCGTTGCAATTACTGGTGGAGCAGGGCAAATTGCTTACTCTTTAATTTTCCGTATTGCATCTGGTGAAATGCTCGGTCCAGATCAGCCAGTGATTTTGCATTTATTAGAAATCCCTCAAGCGTTAGAAGCGTTGAAAGGGGTTGCAATGGAAGTTGATGATTGTGCATATCCATTGTTGCAAGACATCGTAGTCACTGATGATGCAAATGTTGGTTTTACAGATGTAGATTATGCATTATTAGTCGGTGCAACACCTCGTGGTCCTGGTATGGAGCGTGCTGACTTATTAAAAATCAATGCTGAAATCTTCACAGCTCAAGGTAAAGCGTTGAATGACAAAGCAAGCCGTGACGTAAGAGTATTAGTTGTGGGTAATCCAGCCAATACTAACGCTTACATTGCTATGCGTTCTGCGCCTGATTTACCAAGCAAAAACTTTACGGCAATGATGCGTCTTGATCACAACCGTGCATTAAGTCAGTTAGCTGCTAAAACAGGTTCTCATGTTACTGAGATTAAGAATATGGTTGTTTGGGGTAATCACTCTGCGACGCAATATCCTGACATCAGCAATACGACTGTTGGTGGTAAAGCGGCAAAAGATTTAGTCAATCAAGCATGGATCACTGATGATTTCATTCCAACTGTACAACAACGTGGTGCAGCAATCATTAAAGCACGTGGCAAATCTTCAGCAGCGTCTGCAGGTTATGCCGCTTTAGAACATATCCGTGATTGGATGTTAGGTTCTAATGGTGGATGGGTAAGCATGGCTATTCCTAGTGATGGCAGCTATGGCATTCCTGAAGGCTTAATGTATTCTTTCCCTGTAACAACTGAAAACGGTGAGTACACTATCGTTCAAGGTTTGAAAATTGATACATTCAGTCAAGAACGTATGAATGCCACTCAAAAAGAATTAGAGCAAGAACGTGATGCAATTGCTGACTTGTTAGGTTAATTTTTAACCTTTAAAAAAGCGGGTAGCTCTCTGTGAGGGTTATTCGCTTTTTTTGTGTCTAAATTAAATTTCCCACTTATTCCTATTACCTTTCTTTAATGTCTCTTTGTTTATAAAAATCCTGTATTCTAATTATTTTTACATGATGTTGTTGATGAGTAAAAAGGGTTAAGCATGTCGAACTGTAAAATATGTTTGCGTCCTCATTTTATGGATTATGTTGCTGTGAAGTTATTGGCGCGGGAATCAGTCAATATCATCATTCAGAATATGGAGCGTGAGGCTGCGCGTTTTGTAACAGATATTCAGAAATATGAATGGGATAAGCAGCTTTTAGTCGTCAATATGGCGGGTTGTCGCAAGGATTATGGTTTATTTTTGCAGCAGTTATCGGCAGCTTATCAGCAGGTGAGTCATGACAATATTGATTTGGGTGCATTGGCGCGAACATTGTCTGAGGATAAACGTGAGTTTGTGATTGTGTTGTATCGGTTGGATGTTATGCAAAGAGAGGATGTAGACTCACGATTTAATCAGGATTTTTACAATACCTTAAATAGTTTCAAGAATATAGAGAATATTAATTTATTAACTATTGCGCCTGTTTCATTAGAGTCTGGTCGTGGTTTGACCGTTTATATTGATGGAAAATTAGGTGTAACTTCGCCATTGGTGATTGCACAAAATTTTGATTTGCCTGAGTTGCGTCATGAGGAGTTGCGTTATGAGTTGAATCAGCGTGATTTAGGATTGACGGATCAGCAAGCAGCGCAGGTTTTGGCGTATTCACAAGTTAATCGGGTTTATCATTATGATTATTTTGATAATATTTGTAATTGTTTAGCAGCAAAAGTGTTGAATTATCCTGAGCGTGATGCTGATTTTGTTAGCTTGTTGAGAAAAGTGCGAGAAGGTCATAAACCAAGTTGGGAACGTTGGGTCATCAATCAGAAAAATACTATCAAGCGTTGGTATCAACTTTTGGGTATTGGCTTTGTTGTGGGTTTATTTGTGAAGGTATGGCAGTTTTTCTTTGATCCGATGGCAGAGCTATTGAGTGCAATTGCTGATTGGATAAAGTCGCGTAAAAAATGAAGTTGCTAATTCAAAAGGAATCCCCCATGTCGAATCCCTTCCACAAACCCAGCACGCCTAAAAACAGCCTGACATTATTGTATTGGTTATTATTTGAGCCTTTGTTGTTAGAACGATATGAAAAAATACTGTCATACTCAGAATTAGAGAAACACAAAATCTTATTTAAAACTGTTCTTATCAATTCTCTAGTTTTCATTATTCCACTGATATTAGTTTTATATGGCTTTTTTGTATTTGTCATTGCTGCTTTTGATTTACCACTTATTTTTCCTCCTGATATAGATGATGTAAATACAGAATTATTTATTCAACAGTGGCAAACCTATCAAACAATTTGGGAAAAAATATATTTCTTTATTAGTTTTGAACAATTTAGCAGCTTGAAATATTTAGTATCTGGTTTAGCAGTTAGCTTGGCAATTAGTTTAATAGGTGGCTTAGTATTCGCTCTTACAAGAATTTTAACACTTGGTTTAGTAGAAAGCTTTATACTTATTTTAGGAGTTAGTTTGGCAAAAAGTTTGGTAATTGGTTTAGCAGAAGGTTTAGTATTCGGTTTAGTATTCGGTTTAGTATTCGGTTTAGTATTCGGTTTAGTATTCGGTTTAGCACTCGGTTTAGCACTCGGTTTAGCACTCGGTTTAGCAGAAAGTTTAGTATTCGGTTTAGCAGGAGGTTTAGTATTCGGTTTAGCAGGAGGTTTAGTATTCGGTTTAGCAGGAGGTTTAGCATTCCCTATTTTTTTCTACATTGGCTATTTCCGTTTATATATTTATCCTTACCATTTCATCCGCAGCTTTTTTCACTGTTCACTCACTAAAAACATTTATATTTCTGATGGTGTAATTTTGCTGCCAATTTGGGGCATAACTCGTCGTCTGACCAATGAAGCACAACAAAACCCTAAAACCGCATTGCAATTTGTAAATTTTCTCAATGAATATCGTCCCTTACAAAGAAATCTCGCCATGCACATTGCTCATGCTGCGACGGCTGGAAATTGGCAACAAAACCCCTTAGATGAAAATATATTAAAACCACCTACCTTAGTTCATAACAATTTTTCTCTAATACCAGCAGATACGTGGATACTATATTTATCTCAAACTAGAGAACAATTAATCGTTTATCGACAAGAATCTAGTATTTCCTTAAGAAAACGACAATTTCAAATCTTTCTCCATCAATTAACAGAATTTCAAGAAATTAACGACCAATCCTTACCCATTTGGAGTAACTACTACACTTTTGCGATTGAAATATGGATAAAACAAGCAGAATTAAAGCAACAACAATTAAACCAAGAAGCCGAAACACTTGAACCGAGTGCCGAGAACATTTATCGCAACGGCGAAGTACTAAACCCTGATAAAGATAGAAAAATATTCTTCGGTCGCCAAGACTTAAAAAATGACTTTAGCCACCAAGTTCTGACCACCCGTGAAATGCCCATGTTCCTGATCTACGGACAACGCCGTGTCGGCAAAACCAGCTTACTCAAATTCCTACCCAGCCTACTTGGTAGCCGCTTCAAACTGATTTACCAAGACTGTCAAAGCAGCGATGTCACCAACCTACAAACATGGCTACAAGACCTGCGCTACAAAATCGAAACCAAATTTGACCAAGACCATGCAGAATGGCAAGCCCCCGACGACGGGATACAAGTATGGAAAGAATTTCAAACCTTTCTCAAACAACTCAGCGTAACCGAACAAACCAAAATCATCTTAGCCTTTGATGAATACGAAGACCTGCACACCAAATGCCTGCAAAAAACACCCGAAACCGCCACCCAACTACTTGCCGCCATGCGTAGCTTCTCACAACACCAAACCCAAATCGTGTTTCTATTCGTCGGCGCAACCCAATTCATCGACCTGAAAAATCCCAACTGGAATGAATACTTTCCGCAAGCCAAACAATTCCCAGTCGGCTACCTCAGCGCACAAGACACCGCCAAACTGGTCACCGAACCTGTAGACCTGAACTATCCAACAGACGTTGTGGAAAAAATCTACCAACTCACCACAGGACATCCCGCACTCACTCAAACAATTTGCTACGAACTGGTACGTATTGCCAATATGGATGCCCGAAAAAATATGACCATGAACGATTTAGAAACCGTCATCAATACACAAATTCTGAAACGTGATAATGGCGTAATTAACATCTTCTGGACACAATTCTGCAAATACCACCAATGCCACCAAGCCGTCCACCAAATCATTGAGCAAAAAGAAATAACCGACAAACGCGGACTACTCAAACTTGAAGATTACCAATTCATCGAACTCAACCAACAAGATCAATGGCAATTCCGTGTGCCGCTCTTCCAACAATGGTTACAACGCTATCGGGAAATGGTGGAATAAATATAGCCTCAATCCACAAAAAAATCATACACTTATATATTTAGAGCAAACAAAGATTAAGCTATTTTCTGTACTCTGTGAGCTTTCACCCTTACTTAAATGAGGGTTTAATACGGAAACATAACTTGTATTTATGCTTCTGCACACTTATATCTTAAAAATCTAAGCTTAATTTGACTCCATTGTATTGCTCTACTTAAATGTGATGGTAATTGTTTTGCATTGGCTATGTTGTATTTGGTTGATTTAGCTTGCTTTGGTGGATAAGCGCAGTGTCATCCACCAAAGCAATATCAAATAATTAAGTATTGTGCAATTTTCCCAAGACGCTATTGCTTATCCGCCTTACCATTAACTGATGTTATGCAAAGGCTTCTTTTTTGGTACTGAGTAAGCTTATTTATCAATCAATTGAAAGAATCCAGAAATTCGCCGCAATGTCTCCAAATAACTATACTCGATGAATCTTTGCAGTGGGGCTGTATTTGTAGCCGAACACTCTGAAAGGGAATCAAGATATATGTCACGGTAATCTGTCATTATCACATCATAATAATAGCCGTGGACGAGCATCACATAGTCTCCAATCGCACGTGCAACACGCCCGTTTCCATCACTAAACGGATGAACGGCAGCGACAAGATAGTGAGCATCTGCTGACAACTGCAAAACATCATGGAAGTTTTCTGGTGTAATTAAACCTATTGAAAACAAACGATGATTAATATCAGATAACTTCTGATGCAGCAATTGCTGAATTTGGGATTGATGACACGGTCTGTGTCTCATATTCTTTATGCGGACATCGTGGTTACGAAAACGACCAGCCATATCAGGTGAGCTTTCAGAGAAAATATGATTATGCATTTCAAGCAGCAAAGAAATTGATAATTCTTGTCGTTGTTCTGCATAGGTTTCAAGCAAACGCAGCATTTCCTCTTGACCTTTTAGTTCGGTCGAGGCATTTTGATAATGCTGTGATATATGACGCTTTTCTGGGACACCAGCCCCATGAAGTAGGACTTGCAGAAAAATACGATCAACACGTTTATCCTCAATCGCGTTGGAATGAACGGCTTTAAGGCATCGAAGTGCAGTGAGTGCCTCTTCACGTGCAATTGGGTAGGTTTCGCCCAACTTTCGTAGACGAAAAAATATTTGGACTAATTCCTCCTGCTCCTTAACAGTCAATACCACGTAACTCAAATCAACCTCCTATCAGTATCAGTAAAGATGTATACCTTACAACACAAATGTGTAAAACTTTGGTCGAGCTCGCATAGGGTGGATAAGCGCAGCGTCATCCACCAAAACAATATCAAATAATTAAGTATCGTACAATTTTTCCAAGATAGTGGATGACGCTATTGCTTATCCGCCTTACAAGTTATAACTGATTGTTTTTAGTGTATTTTAAATTCCCAGTTAAAATGAAAAAGGCTTTATATTTCAAGCTTTTACAATTTAAAGTGATGGGAATTTTAAAAACTGTCCGAAGTGTTGATTCTTAATAACTTATAAAAACTGCTGTTCTGACATCCATTGTTGATCTAAAAATTTGGTCAAATAATTACGCACACTATCAGGTAAAATCACCACGCAATTTGCCTCAGCAGGTAATTTTTTTGCTTGTTCCAAAGCGGCATACATGGCTGAACCTGATGATCCACCGCACAATAAACCTTCTTCCTCAATCAAACGACGTGCTAATTGAAACGCGGGTTTATCTTCAGTTTTAACCCAAACATCAATCATAGAACGGTCAAGTACATCAGGAATAAAATCATAGCCAATGCCTTCTACTTTATATGTGCCCACTTCATCCTCTTCATTCGCGAGAATAGAGCCAACAGGATCAGCACCAACAATAATACAATCTGGATTATGTTCTTTCAAACGTTTTGCAACGCCTGTAATTGTGCCACCCGTACCTGCACCAATCACCACCATATCAATTTGCCCGTCCAAATCATCAATAATCTCCTGCCCTGTACCATAATAATGTGCATCAGGATTATTGGTATTTGAATATTGATCTAAAATATGTGCATTAGGTAATTCTTGTTCCAAACGTTTTGCCACACCAATATGGCTTTCTGGTGCATCCCAAGCCGCTTCTGTTGGTGTACGCACAATTTCAGCTCCCAACCGCTCTAAAATAACCTGCTTTTCACGGCTCATTTTCTCAGGCATCGTAATCACGATTTTATAACCTTTTACCGCACCAGCCATGGCTAAGCCAATGCCCGTATTACCTGAAGTAGGCTCAATTAATGTATCTCCGGGTTTAATCCGACCAGATTTTTCCGCTTCATCAACCATACGTGCTGCAATACGGTCTTTGACAGAACCACCGGGGTTAAGGAATTCACATTTTGCATACAAATTACAAGGCATATCTTGACCAATGCTATGCAATTTAACCAGCGGGGTATTGCCAATATATTCAAGAATATTTTGATAAACCATTGTATTGCCTTATCGATTAAATGGATTTAAGCAGCATCAACCGCGCCATAGCGTGATACACCGTCCCAGCTTTGCAATTCAATAACATTGCCTTCAGGATCAGTCATATAAGTAAAGATAATTGTGCCATGCCCTTCTAGCTTATGAGTGACAGGCACACCTAAATCTTTGCCGCCATGGGCTAATATTTGACTACGTACTGCTTCAACATCACCCACTTCAAAGGCAAGATGTCCATATCCGGGACGATTTGCAGCAGAAGGTTCAGGTCGTTCAAGTTGTTCAACATACTGGAAAATTTCTAAAGTCGGGGCATTATCGCCATAACCGGGGAAACGTAAATGAATCCCTGTTAAACGTGCATCTGGAACACCTGTGCCATCAGCTAGCCATTTACCACCAATATCTAAACTTGGTTCTAAACGTGTGCAATTGAGCGCATTTTCATAAAAATCAGCAATAAAGCCCCAATCTTTTGCAACAATGTTGGTGTGAACATAACGGATATTCATCATTTTTTCTCCAGTTTAAGAAAAGCTAAAGTAGCCTCATGCTGTGCAATAAGAAAAGCTTGATATTGGAACAGTAACTCATCATCAATTTCAGCTTTACGACAACGTAACGCATCTTCAACCATGTCACGCCGTAATGCAGTCGGTGCAACTTGAGCAAAATATTCAACGGCTTCGTCATTTGAGCCTAATTTACCTAACTGCCAAGTAAAAATTAATCGGGCTGGATAAAGTAAACAACGCACAAATTCCTTAAATTCTTTCTCATCATTTGGCAAGTTTTGAGCAAAATACTGAGTTCTACTCGACCAATAAGGTAGTGAATGCTCAAGCATATCGGATCGCACAAGGTCTAAACTGGGACGTGGTGGTAAATTCTGCAACGGCTCACCCCACAAGCATTGTCGATTATCCAGAAAATCAAGCTGATCCACAGGACGCAAACGACCCCAAGAGAAATCAGGCACAGTCCAAAATAATGAAACCCGTTTTGCTAATGTATTCGGTTCTAAATTTAAAATCTGTTGCTTAACATCTGCAATCACATCATTCGTAGCTGGTTCGGATAAAACAACCGCAATATCAATATCGCTAAATCGCTCACTAAAACCACCATGCGATAAACTACCTAATTGAAAAACATTCAGTAATTTATCATCAAATAAGTGTCGCAATTGGATCGTGAGATGTGCGACGAAATCAGAATAAGTATTCATTTTCATAGAATTTCAAGAAATTAGCGGAAGTTTGTAAACGGTGATTAATGCCAACTTGAATTGCGTCAACACTAACAAGATTGTCTTTTAATGCAGGCTCAATCATTTTTTCATCGACTTCAACCCAATGATGTGCATCTGCTACTGCATGAAGTTCTAAATATTCATAATCAGTCTGAATTTCTAAGCGACGCAAGCCATTCCATAACTGTTCACAGCGTTTTTGAGACATAAATTCAGTGGCTAAAAATCCGCCGAGGAAAAAACCAAGGCCTTGTTCTTCAGCACTGTTTGCAGAAAAGAGATAATTCAAACGTTCAAGTTGTTCTGGGTCAATATTGACACTAGGATTGCCAGCCTGAATTTGTAAATCTTCAAACATGCGTATAAACATACCTGAGTGATCACCGTCTTTTTCTTCTGCAATATGTTCAACTAAAGCTGAGTGAATTAACTCAGGCACTTTATTTTCCCAATGTCCTAAATAAACGTAAAACGCAGGTTGTTCTGCATCCCAAGTTAAAAATTCAACGATTTGGTTTAAGTCAGCTTTATGCTCCATAAAATCATACAAACGACTATTATGTGCATAGGATTCACGCACGGGCTGGATAAGATTGGTCATGAGATTATTATTCCTAATGAAGTTTAACGGCAGGATAAATCATCCTACATGTTACAAAAAAGGCTATTTCCAATATAGAACTCATTTGACATATGACGCAGAGCGTCAAAGCTGAGTTACCATGCTGAGCGTAGTAACTAGTCATAATTATTTGAGAAAAGCCCTTTTGAATTAATTAAGCTAATGCAGTACGAAACAGTTGGCCTCTGTTTTCCAGAATGCTGTTATCGCCAGCTAAACGCAGACAATGCCACGCCAAAGCTTGATTACTACTAATAACAGGCTTGCCAATTTTTTGCTCAATAGATTCCAGCACATCAAACACACGCAAAGCGGTACAGGAAATAAACAGTGCATCAATCTCTTTATCTTGTGCTAAATTAACTGCAGCTTGATAAATCGAGTGAGGGGAAATGCGTGCAATTTCAGGATCGCCCGACTTTTTAAAGCTGGCTTTATCCACAACGGTTATGTTCTGTTGCTCGAAATGAGTTGAGACGACATCACCTACATCATCAATATAGGGTGTCAGTAATACAATTCGTTGACAGTTCAGTGTGCGTAATGCTGTTAGTCCTGCTAGCATTGGATCGGAATACGCTACGGGTGTTTTTCTGGTTGCTTGAATAGTCTGCTTAATATTGTCTGAACCGATTAGAATTGCGGCAGCAGTACAACCATAAGCAATCACATCAATATTATCACTGGGCACAAGTAAATCTGCGGCTGCTTTAATACTCGGTTTCATGCTGGCCAATGATTCAACCGTGGCAATGTCTGACATCGGCACGCGGCTGGTATAAAAACCAATGCCTTGTTGCGGTAAGAATGCAGAGACTTCAGGTTCTGAAACCGTGTCACTCGATAATGCCAATAATCCAATCGCAGCACGACTAGCAGGCCCGTTATCCATTTCACAAACGGCTCTATTCCAACTCATTTTCCTACCTCGTTGTTAGGCTCTACCCACTGACGCAATGTGGGTGCAGATATATTGTTTCTTTCGATGGCATCATCAGAATCATCGCTTGAATCGGTTATTTTACGCTGCATTAAGCGGTTGAATAATGGGGTTGAAGCATTCGCCATACTGCCTGTAATTGTCAACAAGTAAATAACCATTGCGGGAAAGGCACTCAAGTTGAAAAAGACCACACCAGCCATTGTGCCAATACCCGTCACCGTCGTCAGTGCAACACCTCGGCTAAGATTTTTATCGTTATTTTGTGCGATGCTAAATAACTCAGGTAAGTCAGCCAAATTACCACTCATAAGCAAGATTGAAGCCGCACTTTCTGCAATACTGGTCGCGCCTTTTAAAGAAATCGATACGTCTGCGGTACGCAATGCAACGGCATCATTGATTCCATCACCCACAAAACATACTTTGCGGCCTTGATTTTGAAAATCTTCAATGACTTTGGCTTTTTCTTGTGGCATCACTTCAGCATAATGTCCATCTAAATTTAACTGTGTTGCCAATTCACGAGTTGGTGTCTCACGGTCGCCTGACAACACCATCACCTCAACGCCTAAAGTTTGTAGGCTTTGTACAACGGTAGCAGCCTCTTCACGAACCGAAGGAGATAATTCAATAAAGCCTGCTAATTCACCATTGATTGCAACGTAAACCACAATATCTTCTGGCGTGACATCTTGGGTATAAGTTGAAACTTCAATATTTTCAGAATTTAGCAAACGCTCACTGCCAACCAATACACTTTTTCCTTCTATTTCAACGTGTAAACCCATGCCTAATTCAACTTTCATACCTTCAGCTTGAGAGATACTAATCCCAGATTGGGTTGCTGCTTGTGAAATTGCATAAGCGAGAGGATGAGTTTGATGATGTTCAGCGGTGGCAGCAATGCGTAGCACTTCTAATGCGTCAAATGCACCAATGCCTGTGATGCGGTGTACGGTTGGTACAGTGTTGGTTAAAGTGCCTGTTTTATCAAAGACGACTAAATCAACATGGGATAAAGTTTCTAATGCCCGTCCATCACGAATCAAAAGACCACTATGTGCAGCAAGCTGAATATGGTTTAACACACCCGTTGGCCCTGCATAACGCAATGGATAGCCAATACCAGAATAAACAACCGCCAAGGAGCTGCTAACACCACGAGTCGCTAGCATTAATGCTGAAGTACCTAGGGTTAATGGTACCCAGTCATCAACTAATTGTTGCGCCCGAGATTGACTTTCTTGACGTGTATTATCCATATTGGTGAGCAACTTAGTCAGTTCTGCTGCCATGCTTTGAGAACCTGATTGTTGTAGCTCAATAAATAGTTTTCCATCCAGTAATAAGGTTGCAGCGAGTACTTCATCACCTATTGCCTTATCGACAGGTTGAGACTCACCCGTTAAAGCTTGTTGATCGACTCGCCCAAGGCCTTTAATCACTTTGCCATCAACTGGAATCGGCATTCCAGCATCAACCACAACAATATCCCCAGCATCTAATTCAGAACAGGGCACTTCAATTAATACACCATTATGTTCTGTCCATGCGGTGCGAATTTGTTGGCTGAAAAGTAGAGCTAAATCTTCTTGAGAACGTCTTTCTGTACGGCGTGATAACCAGTTTGCTGTTGCGATAAACGTACCTGTCATCGCTGCCATCAACCAATATTGCAAAATCATCGGCATCATAAAAGCGACTGTATCTAATAAGGTTACGCCTATTTTTCCTTGCTTAAGTTGTTGAGATACTTTACGCATAGAACGCACTAAAGGTACAACTAATAAGCCAATACCCGGCCAGACTAGAAATGGTAAAAACGCACTACTTGCAATGAGGGCAAAGGATGAACCAGAAAGTATTAAATTGTGTTTTATTTCTTGGTCTATGGTTTGATTTGAAGAAACATCTAATGTTTGTAATGATTGGTCTGCTTCATCATTAGGTTCAGATAAGGACGAAGGCTCTGGCTTATTTTGCTTGGATTGATGCGGCTTGAGAGTGGTCACTTTCCATCCTGTCAGTGCAACCGTGCCAGCAACCAATAAACCTATGAGTGGCATAAATATTTACCTTAAGCTGATGAGAAATAATTCGGGCTGCATTCTAGCATAAATTAGAATAAAGTAAATCGGCTGCAATACTTAATAGCATTAAATTAATTTTTTATTTAATGATAAAGTGTCTATTGCAGAAATGGAAGAGGTATTTGACAATAGGGGTCTGAAATCTCAAAGCAAAGGCAGCCTACTTTTTGAATCAGAGCCTAATAAAATCAAGGCTAAATTTATTAATATTTAGTGAGAATTTTGGATAAGTTTGCAGTGGCGAAATGCTATTTAAAAAACAAGAAATTGCATGTTATAAATGACTACGTGCTGATAAATATTAAGTATTTTGAGCATTATAAGCCACCTGTTTTATTGGTGGCTATTTAGCTTAAGTGAAAGCACACCTTACAATACAAAATCAAATTTATAACTCTCAACCATCACTTTATTATTTTCAATTAAATTGTGCAGATCAACCACGTCTAACTGCAAATGTGCAGTTGCATCTGGTTTCATTGGCTCAGGAACAGCCTCACGCTTCAAGTATTCCGTTGGTTTAAAAATACGCTGTCCTGTAAACTGGCCATCTTCATCTTGAAATGTGACCAATAAATTAGGAAATGGCTGTGAAAAGCCTGCTTGATTTTTAAATGTTGCATTAAACTGAATCACATCCTCTTTTTCAGCTTTAACAATCGCGGTATGCTCTATAATCTTGAATTTTTCAATGTTTTGCGTATCGGGTAAACTACATAATGCAAACCGACAAAATTTAACTAACAACGGTCGAGCTTGCTCATGTTGCAAAATAAAATCACGGTTTTGCCACCACATATATTGTCCAGCAAGACCTGCTACCATTAAGGTACTTATAGTCAACCAGAAAATTAAAGCAAGCCATGAAATATTGCCATGCCTTTCTTCCTCTTCAATAACTGCGGCCAATTCCTCATCTGACATATCTTCAATGGATTCAGGTTTTTGCGGCTTTTCTTCTAAAATATGTTCCTGCGCATCAAACGTATTATCGCACTGACTACATAGCACGATACCTTCAGCTGCTTTTAACTGGGCTAAATTGACTCGAAAAATCGTTTGACAATGGGGGCATTGAGTTTCCATAGTGCTATCTCACTCTGCGGGCTGCAATTCGACACCAATCCTGTTTAACTGCAACCCCATCAATCACAAAATAAGGCTCATAAGATTCTATCACAGCTTCAGTTTGAGTGTTTAAGATGCCAGATAAAACAAGTGGTGCATTTGGCTTTAGATATTGATGAAATGATTCTGCTAATCCCATTAATGGGTTGGCTAAAATATTAGCTAGCAAAGCATCGGCCTGAAATGGCTGGAAATCATTGGCTAAACAAACTTCAATACCTGCTTCCACCCCGTTATTTTTAGCGTTATCACGCGTTGCAATCAATGCTTGTAGGTCAATATCCGTACACCAAACTTGTTTAGCACCCAGCTTTAAAGCAGCAATGGCTAAAATACCTGAACCGCTTCCATAATCGATAAGGATTTTATCTTTAATTAAATCAGCATGTTGATCTAGCCATTCTAAACATAAAGCGGTGGTTTCATGTGTGCCTGTCCCAAATGCCATACCGGGATCAAGCAAAATATTAATATCATCAGGCTCGGGCGGTGTCTGCCAGCTAGGACAAATCCACGTTCGTTGCCCAAAACGCATGGGTTGAAACTCATCCATCCAAACCCGTGTCCAATCTTGATCTTCAATTATTTCAGTGTGACAAGTGGGAATAGAATCATATTCTTGTTTGATTTGATCCAAAATCTGCTCAAGATTATCCACTTGCTCAAATAATGCGACTACTTCAGTCTGTTGCCACAGCGGTGTGGTATTCAGTTCTGGTTCATAAATTGGCTGATCTTTCGCATCTAAAAACGTCACGGATGCAGCCCCAATTTTTTCTAAAACGGATGAAAGCGTATCTACTTTATCAGCAGTAAGAGTAAAAGTGATTTGTAACCAAGCCATTAGTCAATCAGTTGTTTTGTGATGTTAAAATAGCTGGCTAGTGTAGCATTCATGAGCATAAAGGTGTTGCTTAAAAGTGAATCAAAACCAAACAAAATATTTTTAACAAATCTGCCAACTCATTGTCTATGAGTGTAATTTCATGTGGATTTTTTTGAAATATCTCAAAATGGGTAGCACGCTATTTAAATAAGAACCTGAAAAATTCAGTCTAATAGTGAGGGTATTACTTAGGTATTTTATTTTTATATTCAAATCTTTACTGCTTGAAGAAGAATGTCCAATAAAGGCTTTAAAATAGGTTCTTTAAAATGAAAAAACGCCAAAACTAAAGATGTCCCCCAAATTAAAATATTAGGATTATTCATAAATAGTGACATAATGTTGACGGATTCATCAGACTATGCTCAAATTAAAGAAAGCAGATGATTCAGGCTAAGCAAATAGAGTGAATAATTGATTGGATTTTAAACTTTTTTCAGGCTGAAAATGATATGAACCTAATTATAAAGTAGGTTAATAATGTTGTTAAGGTATTGGAAAGGTTCAGAAGTTCATGACAAATAGATAAGATTAGTCTATAATATGGATTCCAGCTTGCGGGAATATTTGGTGAGACACATAAAAAGCCAAGTATTTCCGCAATTTGAGTTTTAGGGTTATAAAAACTTTTATAATAGTACAACTTTTTTGCATTGCAGCATTTTGTGAATTGGTTAATAATGCCGATTTGCTTACGCAAGAGGACGACAGTTTATGTATTGCACTTTATTAAAAGCTAAATTGCACCGTGCTTGCGTGACTCACGCAGAGTTAGACTACGAGGGTTCATGCGCTATTGATGGTAAATTATTGGATTTGTCTGGCATTCATGAATATGAACAAATTCAAATCTATAATCTTGCTAATGGCGAGCGTTTTACCACTTATGCTATTCGCGCTGAGGATGGCTCACAAGTCATTTCCATTAACGGTGCAGCAGCACACAAAGCCAGTCCTAGCGATAGAATCATTATTTGTTCGTATGCAAGTTTGACCGCGCAGGAAGTCGCCATCCACAAACCTACATTAGTTTATTTAGATGAACTAAATAATATTACTCATACTCGTAATTATATTCCTACTCAAGCAGCTTAGTTCTGAGCCTGCTATCAGCTCCTTCTTCCAGTATTTTCCTCTATTTCTAAAAAACACGTTCTATTCTAGTAACGTACAAGGAATGAATGGGTAACTTGTACTTAACCTGCTGACAAAGTGGTTTTCAGGTTTGGTGCAATGTATATGTTCGATAAACTATCATGGTGGTGAAACCATATTCATCACCGCCCTTGTTTAAATATCTGATGCCAACTTGGGTTTTATCTGAAAAGATAATATATAGAAGTAATAGCATTGCCAATGCGTGGTGCTATCTGTTTGAACTGTATTTTATCTACCACTTTCGGCAAATCTATGTTTTAATATAAGAATATTCTAATGTTTCCTACCTCATAGTGTGCGCTCATGATAACAGTAATTGGAAATCTAAAAGGTGGTTCAGGTAAAAGCACTGTGACTTTTAACTATGCACTGTGGCTACTCCGACAAGGTGAAACTGTTGTTGCCTATGATTTAGACCCACAATCGACACTTAGTGATGTTGCTCAGGTTCGGGCAGAAGAAAAATATGAACCGCCACTCAAAGTTTATACCCGCTATGTTAAACCTAAACATCTAAACTCTTCACAAACTATCATTGATGTGGGTACTGCAAATATGGCGGCAATGAAGAAAGTTATCACATTTGCTGACCGTATTGTTGTGCCTGTGACACCCAGTCAAGCTGATGTATGGTCAACTCAACGTTTTTTATATCTGGTTGCCAGTGAAGTCAAAGACAAACCACCTGAAATTTTAGCCTTTGTTAATCGTGCAGATACCCATGCCGCGGTAAGAGAATCCGATCAAGTGGAAGACGTTTTGCGTAGCTTACCGGGGATTAAAGTATTGGAAACCCGCCTCTGTCAACGTACGGTTTATCGACGCTCATTTAGTGAAGGCTTAGCCGTATTTGAAATGGAATCATCAGGCAAAGGCAGCAAGGAATTTGACAGCTTTGCACGTACTGTTTACGAATATCAATAAATCAAAAAAAGTTCTACCATGTTCACAATAGCTACTTGGAATGTAAATTCACTGCGAGTTCGTCTTGCTCATGTCATAGATTGGCTACAAGAAAAGCAGCCTGATGTCTTAGCATTACAAGAAATTAAATTAACCGATGATAAATTTCCCACTGAAGCCTTGCAAGAAATAGGTTATCAAGCCGTGTTTGCAGGCCAGAAAACCTACAATGGTGTTGCACTATTAAGCCGCGAAGCCGCAACGGATATTATTACCGACTTTCCTAGTTTAGATGATCCTCAGCGACGTGTTTTAGGGGCAAATTTTGCAGGAGTGCGCGTATTGAATTTATATGTGCCCAATGGCTCAGAAGTGGGTTCAGAAAAATATGCGTATAAGTTAAATTGGTTACAATACCTACAGCAGCACGTACAATTTGAACGCCAACAGCATGAAAAATATATTGTTTTAGGTGATTTTAATATTGCACCAGATGACAGAGATGTACATGATCCTGAGGTTTGGCAAGATAGTATTTTAGTCAGCCCATCTGAACGTGATGCACTGCAAAAACTATTGGATTTAGGCTTTCACGATAGTTTCCGCTTATTTGAGTCTGAAGCGGGACATTTTAGCTGGTGGGATTATCGAGCAGCTGCGTTTCGACGTAATCGAGGCGTGCGCATTGATTTAATTTTAGCCAGTGAGGCTTTGAAAGCCCAATGCATATCTTGTCAAACTGATATTGAGCCGCGTAAATTAGAACGCCCTTCCGATCATGCCCCCGTGATTGCTCAATTCGACATTTAAATAACCCTTCTTAAATTAAGTTTTCTAAGGTTGTTGAGCTACCCTTGTTCGATAACTTTAGAATATCTATAAAAAATAACACTTATATTTCAAATGGATAAAATAAAAGCTTGCAACTCCACATAGCTATAAAATCTAACTTATTGATAAGCAAAGTATAAAACCGCTTATTCCATAAAATATAACGTTTATCTATATATTGATACTCATACAGAGCATACACAGGGAGAATTAATAGCATTGAGCTTGTTATTGTGTGGGAAATACTGTGGATTAATATCTCACCTTTAATCAATTTAAACAGCCCTATGGACTGGTTTAATCACATAATAACTCATAAACCCAAAATTATCTTCGACGGAGTAGGATATGAAATTGCGATATTCTGCGCTTCAGGGTCTGACCTTGTGGCGGTGTTTGCTCGTGCTGTTAATATCGAGCTTTTCCTTATCAGCTTATGCTGATGTTTTTGTTACCCCTTCCTTCTATGATTATGGTGATACTGCGGTTAATTCAAGTTCACCACCTAAATCATTTGCTGTTGCTAATCAAAGTCCTAATAATGTGACATTCAAGCAAATTAATGCGTATGCTCACGTTGGGACAATCAAACCTGTTGATGCTCTAGGCACGCCAACCACTGTTTATAGTTCAACAGACTTTTTTATTATTACTGACAATTGTAGTAATCAAACCTATACACCGACTACATTTGACGAACCTAATTGCTTTGTAGAAGTGACCTTTGAGCCTACCTCTCTAGGTGATAAAGAAGCCAGCCTTATTATCTTATATGATGAATTAGGTACGCCTAACACTTATGTTGCTCCATTGAATGGTATCAGTGTTGAATTACCAGAGGCAAAAATCAAACCATCAGAGAAAATTGAATTTGGTACAATCGAAGTAGGCGCATTGTCTAGCAACAAACGCCTTTCAATTTCTAATGATGGTAAAGGTAAATTAAAGCTCAGCAATATGCAGTTCTCTAGCCCTGATTTTGTGGTACAAGATTTCTGCTCTAATACTTCAGTTAACTATTTTGGTAGTTGCTCACTTAACGTTGCATTCCAACCAACAAGTGCAGGTTTAAAAACAACGCAACTGTCTTTTACAACCAATGACCCAGCTAATCCTCAAGTATCATTTACGCTTGAAGGGAATGGCTTTGCAGTTGAACCTAATATCAGTATTTCACTGCAAGAAATTGATTTTGGAACAGTTAATCTTGGCGATAAATCCTCTACAAAAATTATTCAGCTCAAAAATACAGGCTCAGGTATCTTGCGCTTAGGCAATATTGATGTTTCTGGCAATCAGTTTATTGTTGAAACTGCTTTTTGTAATAATAAAACCTTACGTTCAGGCAGTGCATGTAGCTTAATTGCTTATTTTGAACCATCTACTATCGGTGAGTCATTAGGACAAATCACGATTCTTTCTAATGATCCAGATACTTCCAAAGCTGAAATCAATATGCAAGGTATTGGTGCAAGTTGGTGTTCAGGTAATTATCAAAAAGAAGTTTATACTTATCCGCAAACACCTAATTTTGGTACGGAATTAGTGGGCAATGAAAGCAGTATGTATGCTTATTTCAGTAGTTATGCGCGTGGTTGTGATGCTTTAGAGATTACGAGTGTGCAATTAGTTGGTGCTGATGCAAGTGAATTTCAGTTGAAAAATCAACAGTGTTACAGCGGCAGTTGGAGCAATAATTCCTATGCGTCTTGTTCATTCAATCCGGTTTTTAAACCTTCTAGTGCAGGTAATAAATCAGCCCAAGTCAAAGTCACTTTGAGTGACAACAGCAGCTACAATATTGATTTAGTGGCCGAAGCGGTGAGTTCTGGCCAACCTGCCATTGAATTATCACCAACAACGTTTAGCTTTGAACCTATTATCGTGGGTTTTGCATCCAATCAATATGAAACGATTCAAGTGAGAAATACAGGTAATATTAATTTAAATATTAATTCTACTAAACTGCTTGGCTCAGATGCGGATAACTTTGAAGTATACAACTGGGGTTGTAAGTACAGCATATTGAAACCGGGAGCAACGTGTAATATATACGCTCAATTCAATCCATTGACTGCTGGGGTTAAAAACGCTTCGTTAGTCATTAGCGCACCCGATGCAACTGCTGAAATGGGTTTAACAGGTACAGCCACTGCACCAATTTCATGTAATGATAGCAATGTCACAATTGAAACGGCTGGTTCAGAATGGGATCATCGTTGGGCTGAAAAAATCAATGGTGAATACACAGGTGCAACTCATGCTTGGAAACGGACGGGTAATTTACAAGCAGGTGAGCTTGAAACACCTAATGTGCCACGAGCTGGCGATATTGTTAAAATCCGTTCTGGTCATAGCATCAACGGTATTCCATCAGCAAAAGTACGTGCACTGTGTATTGAGCAAGGTGCAGAATTAACCAGTGCTGATATTTTAGGTACGCCCCTCGACATCCAAGCCTCTGAATTAATCCAAAATGATGGCAATATTCTTGGTCTTAACGGTGCAAACGAAATGCAAGGTGTTTCATGCCAGCCTGATAAAGTCGGTTCTGGGAATTGTGCTTATCCCGGTGCAAGTGTCATCTTAAAAGTGGGTTCTAGTATTCAAACTTATGGTAAAGCTGATGCAAATTGGTGGTACTCCTATGCTTCAGGCGGCCCAATCATCAACAATGGTGAAATCATCGGTGGTAAAGGTGGTGATGCGACTCACTATGCTGCTGATGGCGGTAATGCTTTAGTGTTGGGTCGAGGCCTGACTAATAAAGGTACAATTCAAGCGGGTAATGGCGGTGACATTACTCAAACGGGTACAGGTATCGCGGGTACAGGCGGCTTAACTCAGATGTGGGGTAAATTAGGTGGTGCTGGACATTTACGCAACCAAAATGGCGCACAAGCAATCGCAGGTAATGGCGGTCATTGCCGAGTTCGTGGTGGTAATCAAACAGCAGGTGCAGGTGGTAACTTGTGGCTGGTTTCATTGCCTAATGTGTACTTAAATGGTGGCATTCACCAAGCAGGACAATCTGGTAATGGTTGTAGCACTCGCCCTAATAATGGTTGGGTACGGATTGAACCTAGCTTAATTAGTATCGCAGGCGCGAATACGCGTATTTCTGGCGGCGACATCACAATTTATGGTGGTGATGATTGGGTGCTAGATATGAGTAATATCGGTGCAAATACGATTGAATCGACAGGTGATATTACCTTAGCAGTTGGTGAGAATGGCAAAATTGACTTTACAGGTGTTGACCAAACAATCCTGAAAGCCGCTGGACAAGTGACTATTCTTGCAAATGAAATCATCTTAGATGATGGGGTACAATTAAGCGATATTATCGAGGCTGAGAATATTGTTGTTGCACCTGCGGCCATCTTACGTGAAGTCTCGGTTGGCGCAGCTAAATCATTAGTAGGCGATCCATTAGAAACGGTGACGCTGAATGTCACTGTGGCTAACAATGGTGCTGAAGCGGATACTTACTCCATTAGTGCGGTAGATACTGCAGGTTGGAGTATCAGTGGCGTTTCAAACTCAATTGAAGTTCCTGCTTTAGAAGCAATTGATTTATCGTTAAGTATTACTTTGCCAGCTAATCGTGGTGAAAATAACAACCTAACTATCACCGTTGTTTCTCAAGCTGATCCTGATACCCGTGCCACAGCAACAGTACATCTTAGTGTTGTCACTGAAACTGCGGGCTTGCCTGTAGAACCTTCTCCTGTCATTGATCCTAATGTTCCAACCGCTCCAGCATGTGTAAGTGGTGCAGTCGGTAGTGCATGTAGCAATGGTGGCACAATCACTGACGCGAATATTGATGAAGGTGCATCCATTAGTGGTGGCAACTTAGAAGGCAATGTTGTGAATAACGGCATCATTTCACAACTGACGATTGTTGCAAATACCATAGTCAATGGCGGTAAAGCATCAGGCACTATCATCATTGAGCAAGGTGGTGTATTCAACGACTTTGAGTTTGTGGGTGCAGAACTACGTGGTGGTATCTTAGGTGGCAACATCGTTAATAATAGTAGCGTTGGTGGTATTTTCATCGATGTTAACTTCTCTGCCAATGCAACTTTGACAGGTGGTTATTTACAAGGTCAAATCAATGGTGATGCAAACGCGCCAACCTTATTAACCAATGTGATTATTAAATCGGGTAGCGTTATCAGTGGTGTGATTCTCGGTGAAGGCACAAGTTATGAACAAGGTGTCATATTTGGGCGTGGTGTACGCTTTGCTAATGCGGGATTGATTCCTTTTGGTATCGCCGTAACGCCATTATTACCAGAGTTTGTATTAACATTGCCTGAAAACTTTGTACAACCATTAATTGTTAATTTAACAACTGACATTATTGCAGATGGTGACGGCGTATTGGCTGCAATGAATCTGTTATTAGCAGAGCAAGGCTGGACATTGGTGCAGCATCCTGTTTATGGTTATTTGCAATTAGATTTAGGCAATATCCGTTTTGCAATTCAAACATGGGATGTACAACAAACCTTGTTAAATGCAACGGCATTAGTCACACCTGTTCAATCGATTGAATTTATCACGGGTACAAACTTGCGGGTGATTACTCATCCTGTGGCACAAGCACCAGATGTTTTATACGAAATATTATCTGAGCTTGCTGCTAGTGTAAACCTAGGGACAGTCAGTATTGAGGTTAGCACCAATGGTAATTTCTCAATTGCAACTTCGGTTGATACGGCACACTATTTAGCTGTTCGTGCAAGTTTAAGTGCTGAAGCCACTGATTTAGAAACAGGCCTATATACTAGCGACTTACCAGCAACGTTTGTCTATGTTGAAGATGAGCAAGCTTACAGACAAGTCTATTATCCAGCTCCTGCGGATATGGATGGTTTGATTGCCATTGCGCAAGATGTGCGCTTGCTTGAAACAGGTGAGTTAAGCTTTGAATTTGAAGGTGAAACTTATACTGGTACATTGGATTACTTAATCACTCGTAACGATGCTACAGGAAACTTCAGTGTTGAATCTGTGGCTGATGTGAATGGTGATCAAGTTGATGACTTTGTGTTAACTTATCCAAATGGAGATACACAAACTTTGTACGGTAAATAGGAACTGTCGTTAGCACAAGGATGTGTTAAGTCATAATTAAATAAAAGCACTGTTCTCGTTCTGAGGCGGTGCTTTTTTACGTTGTAAAAACCATGAATTTTTTAATACCCTTTTTCATAATGATCTGCCGCTGTTCCCCATCTTTTGCTAAACTTGCCACAACTCAAATTAACGGCATCAAACATCTATGACTACAAATCTGTGGGACATTCAACAATCACGGGCTTTATACAATATTGAATATTGGAGCAGTGGCTATTTTGATATTAATCCGCAGGGAGAAATTTGCGTCACGCCGATTCCAAATCAAGCCAGTGTTAGCCTGTATCAACTTTCGCAAGATTTAGTGAATCAAGGCTTTTCTTTTCCCATCTTAGTACGCTTTTCTAATATTCTGCATCATCGGGTTCAGAGTTTATGTCAAGCGTTTGAAAATGCGATGCAAATTGAAGAATATCAAGCCAATTACAGCGCAATTTATCCAATCAAAGTCAATCAAAACTATCAAGTTGTTACAGAAATTCTCAATTCAGGTCAGAAAAATACAGGACTAGAAGCAGGCAGCAAAGCTGAATTAATGGCCGTTATCGGTTTAAGTGCAAAACAAGGTTTGGTCATTTGTAATGGCTATAAAGATCGGGAGTATATCCGTTTAGCTCTGATTGGACAGCAAATGGGTTTACGTCCTTATATCGTGATTGAAAAAGCCTCTGAGCTAAAATTGATTATTGAAGAAAGCCAAGACATGGAGATTAAACCACTGCTGGGTATTCGAGTGCGTTTAGCCACGATTGGCAGTGGAAAATGGCAAAATTCGGGTGGGGAAAAAGCCAAATTCGGTTTATCTTCAAGTCAAATCAACGCTGTAATTGAACAATTGCGACAGGCAGATTTATTAGATTGTTTACAACTGATGCACTTTCATTTGGGTTCGCAAGTGGCAAATGTACGAGATATTCAGCGAGGATTAACAGAGGCCGCACGTTATTATGCTGAATTTTACCAACTGGGGATTCCGATTAAAATAGTCGATGTGGGCGGCGGCTTAGGGGTGGATTATGATGGTACTCGCTCGCGCAGCCATTGCTCCATCAATTACAGCATGCAAGAGTATGCCAATAATGTAGTACATGAATTGTACAATGTGTGCCAAGCCTATGATTTACCTCAGCCTGATATTATTTCAGAATCAGGTCGCGCCATGACGGCACATCATGCGGTATTGCTGACTAATGTGATCGATGTCGAGCACGTACCACAAAGAGCGGAATTAATAGAAGCACCCAGTGACGATGATCCGCAAATTTTACAAGATTTACGCTATGGTTTAGAAAACCTTAATCAACGCTCGGTGTTAGAAGTGTATCATGATGCAGTGTATTTGCTGACTGAAGCCTATTCAATGTTTACGCATGGCTTATTGAATTTGAATCAGCGTGCGCAAGCAGAACAACTATATTATGCGATTTGTTGGAAAGTAAAAAACTTATTACAAGCCAATTTGCGTGGGCATCGGAATATTTTAGATGAATTGAATGATAAATTAGTTGATAAATATTTTTGTAATTTCTCATTGTTTCAATCTACTCCTGACGCATGGGCGATTGACCAACTATTCCCCATTATACCGATTCATCGTTTACAAGAAAAACCTGCTAATCGGGCTAAGCTGCAAGATTTAACCTGTGATTCTGATGGCCAATTTACTCATTATGTTGATGGGGAAGGGGTTGAAAGTAGTCTGCCTGTGCATGAAGTTAAGGAAAATGAAGATTATTTACTCGGTATTTTTCTGGTTGGTGCATATCAAGAAGTGTTGGGAGATATTCATAATTTATTTGGTGATACTTATTCAGTCAGTGTGCAAATTGATGATGCTGGTCATTACACTTTAGTTGAACCACATGAAGGAGATAGAGTGGAAAATATGTTGCGTTATGTCAATATTGACCCTAGTTTATTACGTCATGAATATCGAAAGCGGATTCATGCTTCAACATTAACTTATGCTCAAAAACAAACGTATTTACGAGAGTTGGATTCTGGGCTGATGGGATATACTTATTTAGAGGGATAGTGGTGTGAAACAAAGGCTTACAGGATATTAACCTGTATGATGATTTTTCACAAAGATGAGCGATATTCCCACCAATATTACAATTTTTGGCAGGAACTAGGTATTATTGAGTTGCGTCATCAATGACGTGTTTATCTGCTTCAGCTTTTTCTTTTAAAATATCTTCAACTTGTTCTGCTTTTTGAATCACCTCTAATTTTTCAGGTGTTGCAGGTTGGCTCACGTTAGGCTCAGCCTCTTCTTTATTACAAGCAGACAATCCAAGGACAAACCCAATAAGTAAGATTGAATATAAAATAGACTTCATTATGAAAATTCCTTAAAAATGACAGTTTACAACTAAACCTGATAAGTCGGTGATGTTAACAGGTTTAGCTTTTTAAAGCATTAACTCAAAATAGTTAAAAAACCATCATAAGTTATGATGCTATCGCTGCTAATAATCCCCAGAATATTTTGTTACATTTGCTTTGGTACAGTCAATATAAAGGTTGCACCTTGGCCTAATGTACTTTCACACCAGACTTCCCCCTGCAAAACAGTCACTAATTTTTTGACAATAAATAATCCTAAACCTGTAGAATCCTCACCGCCTGTTGGTTTGGCTGTTAAGCGGGTAAACTTGCCAAATAGTTTAGCTTGATCTGTTTGACTAAATCCAACCCCTTCATCTTGAATGTCAATTCTAATCTGTTGTTCTAGCATTGAAATACAAATAAATACTTGTTTGCCTAAAGGTGAATATTTGACCACATTAGAAATTAAATTATCCAATACTTGATGCATCACATTGACATCTGTATACGCAATATAACGCTTTGATTCTAGGGTGAAGTGGATAGCAATACCTTTAAGTTGCGCTTTTTCCCGATATTCATCTACAATTTTTTGTAATAAAGGCAAAATATCTAAGGTTTCTAAATTAATTTTCAATTTTCCTGCTTCAATCATATTCACATCCAGTAAGTTAGTGATGAGGTCAAACATACGTTCAGCACTAATATTAATCATCTTTGCAAATTCAACCACTTCTTGCTTGCTACTAAACTGCTCAGACTCTAGTGACATCTCAATTAATTCTGCTGAACCTTGGATGGCTTGTAGCGGATTTTTTAAATCATGGGCAGCAATCCCCAGAAATTCATCTTTTTCTTTATTAAGTGACATTAAGTGTGTAAATGATTCTTGTAGTTGTTTTGCCATTATATTGATAGCTAAACCTAATTCACCGATTTCATCTTTAGAATGATATGATGTTTTCTTAGAGAAATCCCCTTTGGTTATTCTCTCTGCAACATGACGGGCTTGGATCAGTGGTTTGATAACAAAACTAATTAAATTCATACTCATCAAACTGCCAACAATTAAAAATACCAAGCCAATCAATGCGCTAGTCCAAGCAATATATTTAGCTTCTTGCTCTAAAACAGCTTGCATCTCCTTAATACCAATATCTTCCAAATAAATACCCGTACCAATAATCCAATTAAAAGGCTTGAATTTTTTCACAAAAGTTAATTTTTCTGCTGCAATTTCAGGGTGGTTAGGTTTAGGCCAATAATATTGCACAAAGCCTTGCTGCTTCTCATCAATCACTTTTATAAATTCACGTATAAAGAATTTGCCATTTATATCTTTAATATCAAGAATATTGGTATTACTCAGTTCAGGGGATGTGGGATTACGCACCATATAGCCCTTTTCAGTAATAACAAATAAATAATTATCTTTAGTTTTACCTAAGCTATAACGGTAAGCGGTTAATAAATCAGCAACTTGCTGCCTTAATAAATCTTCGGTATCTTCAATATAAATCCCAGTACCCAAAATCCAATTGTAGGGTTTAAACAGCTTCATATAGGAAATTTTTTGTTTTGGCTCTTCATAGCCTAATTTTCGCCAATAATAATGAATAAAACCTTCGCCTGTTGTTTTACCTATAGAACCCATTTGACATCTTTAATAAAGTGTTAAACTGAAAAGAAAAGTAAGATTGGATTGAGAAAAAATGGGATATACAAGCAGCTTAACAGACAA
>JADGDW010000204.1 GCA_016744725.1 Candidatus Albibeggiatoa sp. nov. BB20
GAAAAGTTGGGGTCAATATTGATTTAGTCATTGGTTTAGATAATCAGCCTGATCAAATTTCAGGTTCTATTGATTTTAAAAATAATCGGTTACAAGAAAATTTTATAGGACATCAGCTACAAAACCTTACAGGAAAACTATATTTTACAGATAAAAAATTGAATGCGGAAAACTTACAAGGGCAGCTTTGGGGACAGCCAATTGACTTGTATTTTAAGCTGGGAAAACAAAATGATAGGCTAGCAATCCAGATTGATGCTGAAGGAAAAATGGATAAAAATTTTATTAATCTTGAAATGTCTAAAATCAAGGAACAATGGAAAGATTTAAAATTGTATCAGCGTTTTGAAGGTCAAGCACATTGGCAAACACATGTTGATATTATGAACTTTGAACATGAAAAACATAAAAATTATACAAAAGTTCAGTTTTCATCCAATTTACAAGGGATGAGTATTCATTTACCCGCGCCGTTAAATAAAATAACCCCTCTAAAAATGCCTTTATCTGTAGAGTTACTTTTCCCCATAAATAAACAAGATATCATTACCTTATCATTGGGAGATTTGCTCAATGGTATATTAGAGTTAGACGATAATTTGCATAAAGGCCAGATTTTAATAGGAACACGGGCTAAGGCTCAATTACCTAATTCAAATCGCTTAGATGTAAAAGGCCATATTACCCATTTAGGAGCTAAAGACTGGTTGCAATTTTGGCATAATTTGCCTGATGTTGAGGGCGATAGTCCCTTGTTACCTATTGATATTCAGCTTAAATTCGAGCAACTGGGTTTATGGACTCAGCAATTTAATCAAGTTGAAGCAACCTTAACTCACAGAAAATCTTTATGGCGTATTTTTGTGAAAAGCCAAGACATTTTGGGACAACTCCAATATCACACTAAAAAAGACAGTGTCAATGCAAAACTACAATATTTAAATATGACAGAACCCCGTAAACAACAGGCAGAACATCAAGCTAAAGAATTAACTAATCCCTTTGAATTTCCTAAAATTTCAGCGCATATTGATAATTTTAAATTTGGCAATAAAGAATTAGGGAATGTGAACTTATACGCAAAACCTCATCAAAAAGGCTGGGAATTGGAACTTTTTGAAGCAAAAGCAAAAGGCTTAAATATTCAAGCTCAAGGTTTATGGACATACCAACCAAAACAAGCTCATAGTCAACTCGAAGTTAAAGTACATAGTGCAGACACTGGGCAATTATTAAGGCGTTTAGGTTATCCAAAACCACCTATAGAACAAGGTTTTACAGAAGGTTTGTTGGATATTAATTGGAATGGTGGCTTTGATGATTTTGATTTAAAAACCATGCAAGGACATTTGCGTTTGTTAATGACTCAAGGAGATATTGTAGAAGTTGACCCTGGTGTTGGGCGTATTTTTGGTTTATTTGATGTATTGATTTTGCCTAAACGTTTATTGCTGGATTTTCGAGATATTACGGATAAGGGTTTACGGTTTGAAAGCATCGTTGGGGAGTTTGATATTAAAGAAGGGATTGCCAGTACGAATCACATGATATTGCAAAGTCCCGTGGCTCATGTTGAAATGCACGGCCATACCCATTTTGTAGAAGAGTATTATAATCAGACTGTTAAAATTATTCCCCATGTTTCCAATACTTTGCCTGTAGCGGGTACATTGGTTGGTGGTTTAGGGGTTGGAGCAGTCACGCTCATTATTCAAAAAATGTTACAACGGCAAATTGAGAAAAATTTATATTATGAATATCAAGTTATGGGTGATTGGGATGATCCGCAAATTAAGCTGATACAACAAGAAAATTGATGATGATATACTTTGTGCATTCAAAATTTTTAAAAAGTAAGCAATGAGATTACGATTAATGAACCCATTAGCTCTTTTTTATCACTTTATGCCTTTCCAACAATTCGGGTCAGCCTGAAATGGATCACCTGTAACTGCATACGACAAACACTTTAAACCACCACGACATAACTTCTGATAAAAACAGCCTTCACAACCTTGGCTTACCAACTCAGGATCACGCAACTGCTTAAATAAATGCGGATTATCATATAACTCCAATAATGGCGTTTCCAATATATTCCCCACCACAATCGGCATCCGCCGACAAGGCAATACATCTCCATTAGATTGAATAGTTAAAAATGACTCACCCGCCATACAACGATAAGGCTTGCCACCTGAAATCAAAAACTGTAACGCCCGATGCGTGGCAACTTCCGTGGTACGATTAAACCATGACTTTTGTGCTGATTGTTGAGAATCGTGCATTAACTGGAAAAAATCCTGTGTTTCCTCAGGAGTTAAAATGTACTCATTTGCACCGCTACCCTGTGGAATCAAACGATCAGACCAGACTCGATTTGCCTTATACTGCCGAGCAATTTTTACCACATTAGGAAATTCCTTATAATTACGCCGATGGGCTGTAAACGAAATTACCGTATAAATTCCCGCTTTGCGCAATTCGGCCAAACCCGCCAAAGTTTGCTTAAAATTACCCTTACCACGAATTGCATCATGCGTTTGTTCCGTGCCTTCAATACTGACTTGAATATAACGCGGTTTCAACTGGTGTAATTGTTTAGCCATCGCCGCATCAATAAACGTTGCATTACTCAAAATCGCAAAACCAAATACGTCACGATGCTCGGCAAAAACCGCTAATAAATCTAAAAAATCACAACGTGAAAAGGGCTCGCCACCTGTCACATTAATATGACCACGAACAGGACGCGATAAACGCTGGCTAAAAATATCGAGGAGGGATTTATACTGCTCCAAAATGCCCAATAATTGTTCAAAGCTTAACTCATCATTACGAGTATAAGTTTCTTGATAACAATGGGAGCAACGCAAATTACAACGTTCAGTGACATGCCATTGCAGCAGCAAATGGGCAGGCGCGTAAGCCTCCATGATTAATCCTCAGCGTCATCAGAATGATTTTTGCTTGGATATTGAGTTATATCATCAAAGAGTGCCTCATCATCTTCGTCATCATCAATACCAAAAGTGCTATTGGATACATTAGATAACACTACCGACATGATTGTGCCACCAAGCATAATGGCAAGACCAATGAATATCGATTTTATGGCAAAGATAATAATCAAGCCTGCTAAAACACTGATAAAAAAAACAGGTTTGTTCATTTTATATCCTTAGAACCTGTATTAAAATTTATTGGAAATAACGCAAAACAGTAAGCCTAAAAATATCGCTACTGTCAATTTAATTCTAGTGCGATTTTTAACATAAATCTACTTTAGGAGTAGGGAAATGACGTGCATCCCAAAGCCGTTTATAATGTGCATCCAACTCAGACAAACGTTGGTCGATTAGCTCCAGTTCCGCCAATTTTGGAAAACGATATAAACCACGTTGATACCATTGTTCCATTTCTACTTTCAAGCGGTCACGTTGTACCACGGTATCCGCAATTTGGCTTTTTAAATCAGATAATTCAACTGTACGCAAATCTAAAATATGATAGCGCACCGCTTGGTCAAAAATCCGTGTGCCGCCACCTTCTGCAATGGTTTGATACAATGTTTGTGGCTCTTCAACCGTCACACCTGCCAAAAAATCAATATCAAATTCAACCAAGTCAGGCAACCAAGGCACGCTAGGTCCCATTAAGACGGTATGGGCAGATTTGGATAACTCAGCTAATCGCGGAAAGGTTTTATTCGTCAAACTGGTTGCGGTTAAAAATACCCAATCTGATTGCGGTAAAACAAACTCACAAGCCGAATCCAATACATCATTTTCCACATGAGGGTTACGTTCAATCACGGTTAAATCTAACAAACCTTCATACTTTTCCAAATGGGGGTAACGCCCAACAATGGCAACCTTTTGGCCTTTCAATTGTGGTAAAAAATAATCAAACACGGCTAAATTGGCAGCGATGGGATGATGTGGTAACGCATGTAATTTTAAATCAGGCAAATGATGTTGACTCAACACACTGTTGATCGCAGCTTGTCCAATGATCGCCTCGTGCATATCCCAAGAACGTATCCATTGTGCAATGTCTAATATCTTGCGATTCCGCATTGTGCCAGACCAACTGATTGTGCGTTTGCTTGTTGGCAAGGTCATGGTTAAACCGATACCACCTTGATTATTCCGACATTGTGTCCAAACTAAGCCCATCAATAAACTGTCAATGTGGGCGGTAGAAGTATTGATAGAATCTAATAATAAATCATAAACAAGGTTAGGATTTGACATGATGTTATGGAGTTAATATCTCGAAAATGTAAAAATCACAGGCAAATAACACGCTATAGTCGTGGACTTAAAGCGTATATATTAAGTTTAGGCTGCATTTTACAATACTTCAGCATAATCTTAGCAATATTTCTCCAGACTATTGCACATTTAAGTGTCTTGCCTTTATATCCTTTTTGGCCAACATTGGATTTTCTTTCTTCTAATCTTCATTCTAGGATGGTGCAATATTACACTTCCTTATCAAAATTTCCTGCAAACATTGCAATTGTTTTTTAATAGCATATATCAACACTTCAGATAGTTTTTATAAAATATTAATATTTCAATAAGTTATAATACGCCATTATTCTTTTTTAACTCATTAGCCATCTACATTTTAAGGATAGTAAATATATAAAGACTGTTACTAAAATTAAAGCGTTGGATTCTATTGTAAAGCGAAAATTGTTTGCGTAACATAGGCTATTAATTTAAAGGCTAAAGTCAAAATAAAGATGGAACAAACACAAAAAATTATTGTTGGTAGTGAGGAATGGTGTGCATTGCCTACATTAGGCATGAAAGCAATTAAAGCACGGGTGGATTCTGGGGCAAAAACATCATCACTTCATGCGTTTAATATGCAAGTTTTTCAGCGTGATAATTGCAATTGGGTTAGTTTTGAAATTCACCCCATTCAAGGTAATCGCAAAACAGTTCTACGTTGTGAAGCTCCTATCGTTGACCAGCGCGACATCAAAAGCTCTAGTGGTATTAGCGAGAAACGTTATGTGATTAGGCAACCTGTCTCGATTGGCGGCGAAACTTGGGATATTGAGCTGACATTAGCAAACCGAGACTCAATGGGGTATCGTATGTTATTGGGGCGTGAAGCGATGATGGGACGGATTTTAGTTGATCCTGCCAATAGTTGTTGCTTAGGTGAAGTATCAAAACAGCAATTGCAAGAATATTATATTCAAGATGAAAAACAAAATACGGGCTTAAAAATCGCTGTGTTAGCAACTAATCCAGAGTTATATAGCAACCAGAGAATTTTAGAAGCAGGCGAAGAACGTGGACATCAAATGATGTTTTTAAATATCAAACATTGTTATATGCGTCTCGATACAACCAAACCAGAAGTGCATTATCGCGGTGGTAAAGTATTATCAGAATTGGATGCGGTAATTCCACGAATTCGTCCCAGTGCCACTTTTTACGGATGTGCTTTGGTACGACAGTTTGAAGCGATGGGGGTTTATGTATTGAATCGAGCCTCTGCCATTACCCAATCTCGTGACAAACTTTATTCTTCTCAACTTATGATTAAAAATAGTTTGGACATGCCCATTACGGGTTTTGCTAATTCACCACTTGACACTTCAGATTTAATTGAAATGGTTGGTGGCGCACCGTTGATTGTTAAATTATTGGAAGGGGCACAAGGCCGAGGTGTTGTTCTTGCTGAAACTAAGAAAGCCGCTGAAAGTGTGATTAATGCGTTTAAAAGTTTGAATGCAAATTTATTAGTACAAGAATTTATTAAAGATGCGCAAGGAACAGATTTACGCTGTTTTGTGATTGATGGAAAAGTGGTTGCTGTAATTCAGAGACGTGCTGCTCCCGGTGAATTTCGTGCCAATATTCATCAAGGTGGTGAGGCTTCTGTGGTTAAAATTACGCAAGACGAACGTAAGATAGCAGTTAAAGCAGCTAAAGTGTTAGATTTAAAAGTAGCTGGGGTTGATATTATTCGTTCACGGCGCGGTCCATTGTTGTTGGAAGTTAATTCTAGTCCCGGTTTGGAAGGTATTGAGGATGCTACAGGGAAAGACATTGCTACAATGATGATAACAGCCGTTGAAAAAGGGTTAAATTGGAAACGAGAATTAAGTGCTGGTACAGATAATATGGTCAATATAACTTAAATACGCCTGATGTGGAATTAAAATAAGTTTTATAAAACAAACAATTATGTGCACTATTTTTGAAGAACTGATATATCTGTTTATTTAAATATCAAATACTTATAAATTCATTCCACATCAACCGTTAAATACTTTTCTCCGAAAATAAAACTTGAGTCATATATGAGAAAGTGCATACATTATAAAAGTAGGCACTTCATCGTTATTAAATTTAATAATCAGTATCATAGGTTTATATTGATTATAAAAACTTAAAAATATATCAAACTCAAATAAACACAAAATACCTTAGTTGCGTTCCAAATAATCTAAAATGCCATCAGCCGCTTGGCGA
>JADGDW010000205.1 GCA_016744725.1 Candidatus Albibeggiatoa sp. nov. BB20
AGCGAAAAATATCAAGTTAATTATCAATGGGATGACAATGGCGCGTATCAGTTTGTGTTTGTTGATGCACAGGGCAGTGAAATCATTGAAAATTATCAAGCCAATACCAACAACAATAATAATAACCCACCTGCCATCAGTGCTGCACCCGATATTAAAGCGAATCAATCCGACGCGCCGATAACAATCAATACAGCAGATAATCTCAGCATTAGCATTGAACTCAATAGCAATGGTCAAAATCAAAATGTAGACTGGTGGTTAGTGGCGGATACACCGTCTGGCTTCTTTTCTTATCAGGAAAACCTTGGCTGGCAAGAAGGCGTTGTGCCTATGAAACAAGCAGTACTTGCAACTTTGCCTGAGCAAGTAGTGTTAAATGGAACGGGCTTAGCTGTAGGTACTTATGTGCTTTATTTTGGTTTTGACACCAATCCAAATGGTGAACTTGATTTAGATCAGATTGTTTATGATTATGTGAATATATTCAGTGAGTCAATTGTCGATGCAGATACCCATTTTGAAGCCACCGATTGGACTGATGAAACCCATAGCAAAAACGTAGACCCTAACTTTGCCGAAATTTTTGACGATACACAAGTCAAACGCTTAGATTTTGTTGTTACGGAACAACGTTGGCAAAGTATGCTAGATGATATGACAGCCACTTATGGTGAATTCGGAAAAAGAGTTAATGGGCAGCAAGGTCTTGTTGACTCCGATGAAGACCCCATTTTTGTACCCGCTGATATTTTTTACAATGATAAACAATGGTATCGCGTTGGGATTCGATTTAAAGGCAATTCTTCACTCCAAAGCAGTTGGCAAGCAAGCATACTCAAGCTGTCATTTAAACTAGATTTTGATGAATTTGAAGATGATTATCCACAAATCGACAACCAGCGTTTTTATGGATTCAAGAAGTTCAGTCTTAAAAATAACTATAATGATAAATCTTTCATGCGTGAGAAAGTAGCGGCTGACGTATTTAAAAATGCGGGCGTGCCTGTTTCTCATACTGCGTTTTACACTTTATACATCGATCACGGTAATGGTCCTGAGTATTTTGGTCTGTACACCTTAGTGGAAGAAGTGGACGGCCCTGTATTAGATACGCAGTTCTCCAGTGACGATGGCAATTTATATAAGCCCGAAGACGGTAGTGCTAATTTTGTTGCAGGCACATTCAATCCAGCAGATTTTACGAAAAAAACCAATGAAGATGATGAAGACTGGTCTGACATTATTGCTTTGTTCAATGCCTTGCATGATGACAGTGTAACGACCGACCCTGTGGCTTGGAGAACAAATCTTGAGGCAGTGTTTGATGTTGATGGTTTCCTAAAATATTTGGCGGTCAATGGCATTATTCAAAACTGGGATACTTATGGTCGTATGATTCACAACTATTATCTTTACAACAATCCTGAAACCAATAAGTTGACGTGGATTCCTTGGGACAATAATGAAGCCCTGCAAACAGGCAAACAAGGTGGCGCAGTGGCATTGGATTTCTCTGATATGAATGCTTCCGAGTGGCCTTTGATAGCCAAAATCTATGCGGATGATGAGTATAAAGCCCGCTATGATTATTATCTGTCTGAAGTGATAACGAATGCCTTTGAAACCAGCAGCATCCAAGCAACTTATGATTATTATTCAGGCTTAATTGAACCCTATGCAACCTCAGAATTAGCGGGGTATTCTTTCTTGAAAAGTAGCGACGATTTTTATAATGCGGTCGATACGCTGAAATCACACGCGACAAGCCGAGCAACTGCGGTCAGCAGCTATTTGAACAGCCAATAAAGCACGCTTATAAATTGTTTATCGTTAATTCCATTTTTATAGGTTAGGACGGGTTATTCTTGATTTCGGAAACTTTGTATATTTGAGAAATTGTAAGACTGCCAGTCCTAAAAATATAACGGCAACAAAAGAGAAAGATTGTGAAAAGAAAAGTGACCACATTATTCAGTGCTATCAGCTTGATATTAGCCAGCCAAACCAATAGCTGGGCGGTTGATGCTGTGCCTGATATTAAAGCGAACACATCTGATAACCCAATAGAAATAAGTTCAACAGCACATCTTAGTGTCACCGTCACATTGAATAACAATGACCAAAGTGACAACGCCGATTGGTGGCTAGTGGCGAATACACCTACAGGTTTATTTTCTTATCAGGAAAACCTCGGTTGGCAAGCGGGTGTCGCACCTATGAAACAAGCGGCACTTACAAGCTTGTCTGAGCAAGAAGTATTAAATGGCACTGGATTACCTGCGGGCACTTATACCCTTTATTTTGGTTTTGACAGCAATCCAAATGGTGAAATTGATTTCGATCAGCTTACTTATGATTCAGTGAATGTGATATCGACTGACCTTGTTTATAACGTGAATGGTCTTGACCCAAACCTTTTCTTTGAAGGTGCATTAGCAAAACAACCTGTCATACAAGATTGTACATTATCAGATGGAACAGAAACCACCTGCTATGAAATTACCGTTACGGGCTATCCTGCGAATCATGAGGCTGGGCCTTTTTGTCCAAAAACCATAACGGATACAGCAGAAAATGTGGGAATTTGGCTTGATGGAAATGGGGTTTATGATGCGACTGGTGAATTTATTCTAGGCTTGGCTGACCTTTATAATGACAGCGATTGGAAAATGTATGATGACGATGGCAATGTAAATGTCACAGACACGAAAGAAAAATTTGAATTAGCAGCCGTTCCTGATGTTGATGAGGCACTGCATAATCATTGTGTTGAAGGGCGCGTTGAATGGCTTGAAAATGGTGAACCGATTCAAACCACGGTTTTGATTCCAACTACGCCTGTGAAGGCTGCAAGTGTAACATCAGCAACCAATGGCAACTTGGGGATTACGCTTAACGGTGTCGTCATTGCCCATTCAGCACCTGTGGCGGCTATTTTAAGTGCTCATACCATTGCAGCATTTGATGATTGCGGTGGGCATTTCAACCCATTTGATGGCTATCATATGCACGGCGCACGCGGATGTTCTGAAGTTGGCGAAACGGCTAACGGCGAAACCCCAATCTTTGCGTATGCACTTGATGGGTATCCAATTCATAGTCCACTTAATGCAGCGGATGAAGTAGCAGCTGTTCTTGACGAATGTCACGGACATACCACTGAGGCACATGGCTATCACTATCATGCTGCTAGCGTAGAGAAAAATGAAATTCTCAGTTGTTTTACAGGTATGACAGTTGCGTCCAACCAACCTGAAGGGGAGCAAGGCCTCAATGATGGTGAACGTCCTGATTTGGCAGCTGCGGCAACGACTTTAGGTGTCAGCGAACAGGATTTAATCAATGCCTTGGGTACAGCTCCCCCAGATTTCGACGCGGCAGCAGCAACTTTGGGTGTCACAGTTGAAGCATTGCAAGAGGCACTAGGTGGGCAATCTCTACAAGGGTAGTGTCTATAGAAACCATTTTAATTTTCAGTAGCATGGTCAACGCTCAAAGTTCTTAACAAGAGATTTACACCGTTCAAGTTTGACAATCCAACGTGTTTTAGCTCGCTACCAAGCTTAGCTTGGTAGTGTATGTTCAAGAAGCTCTGCTTCGAGAGTAATACATCAAGCAGAGCTTGACAGACAGGCAACGTAGTAACTAGAACGACTACACGAAGCAGAGCTTCTTAGCATTACTCCCAAATCGAATTTGGGAATCAGATAAATTGCACCACATTGAATTATTTGGTGTCGTTTTGGTGGATGACGCTGAGCTTATCCACCTTTGCTTTTTATACTCACTGTTTAGACTGGGTTATTGCCGTTAAGGTGCTTTCAACATCTTCAAGACGTTGCTTCATATCATTCACAAGTTGCATTTCCTGCGTACGGGTTATGATTTCTTGTCTTTGCTCGGAGGTTAAACTTTGCAAAATATCACCAATATCTTGTTTTTTTTGCTCTTCATTTAAAAACATTTCTCCTTCACCTGTAATCAGCCAATTAATATTGACACTAAAATGAGTATGAAAACTTTTAAGTATCTCAATACTAATATTCGTGCGTTCTTCAAGTAGATAGTTTTGCAATGTTCTGTAAGATATACTAAGTTGTTTTGAAATGCTTTTTAAGGTTTTGTCTTGCTGATCTACGACTTGGTTCAGTCTATTTCTTATACTCATAATGGTATTATTTTTGTTTATTTATTGATTTTATGAAAAGTTCAGTGTATATTTATACCTAACAACGACTAAGTTCTAACGAAACATAGCCGTAAGAAAGGAATTATACATAAAAAATAAGGCACTAAAGAGTAATCAAATAGCAAATCAGCGGCTAGAGAACAATCATGCACAACACATCAGAACCCTATTACTGGGACATCATTAATCAATCTCTTTGGAAACAACAAAATATCATTGGATTTATCGATGAAACATTGGGCGATCTGTACCTAAACGAAAACCCTAATGACCTGCAAAGAGTAGAAATACGCCTGACTGCGATAGCAGCACTGATCGATAACCTAAAAGGCGAACTCCACCACATCATCCCACTAGTACAACAAAAAAGAGAGGAATTAAACTAAACTCGCTCAAGCACCTCGTCTCGTTCCAGTAAAGAAAGGTAGAAATGATGAATTTAAACACTCATTATTCTTTGGAATAGTGGGTATTTTTTATTTGCATGGTTGTTCCTTTGTTGATAAATATATTTATATACAGAATATTCAGGCTGACACTGATAAAATACACAATTATTCTTATAAAAAAACATTATGAATACACAGAAAATTGCCAGTGTACCCACCAATATTATTACGGGTTTTTTAGGTGTCGGCAAAACCTCGACGATTTTACATTTGCTGCAACATAAACCTGTATATGAACGCTGGGCAGTGTTGGTAAATGAGTTTGGTGAAATGGGTGTCGATGGCAGTTTGTTTCAAGGACAACACTCGGAAGGCTCAGAGGTTTTTATTCGAGAAGTTCCGGGGGGTTGTATGTGTTGTGCCGCAGGTTTACCGATGCAATTAGCTTTGAATCAATTGCTTATCAAATCTAAACCCCATCGTTTATTAATCGAGCCAACAGGTCTGGGGCATCCGCAGGAAGTATTGCAAACCCTTTTATCAGAACATTATCAAGAAGTGTTAGATATTCAAAAAGTCTTAACCCTTGTTGATGCGCGTAAGTTGTCCGACAGCCGATATACAGACCATGAGACCTTCAACCAACAGATTGCGATTGCAGATGTAGTAATAGGCAATAAGCAAGATTTGTACGCGCCAAACGATAAGATCACCTTAGAAACCTACGTTAAAGTACAGAATTCAAATAATGCGCAAATCCTTTTTACTGAGCAAGGTGTGATTGATTTGGCTTGTTTGCAAGGGATTAGTCAATTCAGCATGAAAGCGACTCACCATCATCACCACGAATCTGTTGAAGCAATACAGCTCAGCGATACACCGATTCCCAGTAGTGGATACCTAAAGGCAGTTAATCAAGGTGAAGGTTTTACAAGCATGGGTTGGCGTTTTGTGTCAAGCAAGGTATTTGAGCGCAGCAAATTACTCACTTTTTTCCATACACTTGATGTCGAACGCATGAAGGCGGTTTTCATCACTGAACAAGGTATGTTTGGCTATAATTTAACGAGCGATGGTTTAACAGAAATGGAACTAAATCAGTGTGTGGAAAGTCGTATTGAAATCATTTCGCTACAAGCTAATGAACAATGGGAAGAGCAGCTATTTTTCTGTATTTCTGCTAATGATTGAGTATAGCTCACGACTAAACTAAGCTTGGTAACTCGTTACAGTTCACAATAATTTGCAATGAAATTACGGGGTAATCCCCCCAAATTTAGGACTATTTCTATACTTCAATATAAAAACACACTAGAATCTTATTTATACCCTCATTGCTTACCTTATCTTTAAAATATGACTTTTATAGTGAAACTCTCATGAAAACGCTAACACTCAATATAGACGAAACCTTATATGACACGCTATTGGCGATGCTCCAAGGTTTACCAAAACAGAAAATTGAAATTATTGAAGAAACCGAAAATGAGATTTCAGAATCTCGCTGGCATAAAATTGCACAACGTGTTCATGAAGATAAGCGTTATCCTGCTGGATGGTCAGAACAATTAAAAAAAGACATGCATGATTTTCGGGAAAATTGTAACTTTAAGCATGATGAATAATGAACTATTTATTTGATTCAAATACATTATCAGATTTTTATGATCGTAATTCTATTGGACATCAGGCTGTTTTTGACCGTTTAAGCCGTTTACCTGATAGTACGCGAATTTTTATGTCAGCTTTGTCTTTGTATGAGTTTGAATATGGCTATGCCAATGCAAGTGAAGTATTACGTCCGACCATTCGAGCTAAAATTAATGAAGCGCAAGAAGATTTTGAAATACTGTCATTATCGTGCAATGGCGCAACTGTGTTTGGTG
>JADGDW010000206.1 GCA_016744725.1 Candidatus Albibeggiatoa sp. nov. BB20
GTATTATACAACAGTTACTCAGGTTTAATTGTAAGTCTAGTACAGCAAGTGGAACAATTTTACTGAGCTTGAAAATATCTAAGTATTTCTTTGAGTTATCAAATTTAGATTAATCTTACAACAAGTGTGTCATGTATTGCGCTAGCATGACAAAATATCAGTAAAAATAGGGCTGATCTTGAGCTGATAGGATGAGGCTGAGTGATATAGTCGTTTTATTCTAAGATGATACAGGACTAGCGATCCTTGGTTTTAAAAGTAATTGATATTTAAAGTTTTATAGGACTGCCAACCTTTGAAGGAATGGCAGTCTTAAAATATAAAATACTAATATCCTGTAAAATAATTGATCTTTGCTACAGAAGCATTAGTATCAAGCAAACAGTTTATTTCAAGTTATAAAACGTGCTCATACCGGGATATACCACCGTATCACCAAGCATATCTTCAATACGAATTAAACGATTATATTTCGCCACACGATCAGAACGTGATAACGAACCTGTTTTGATTTGGCCTGCTGAAACCGCCACTGCTAAATCAGCAATAGTACTGTCTTCAGTTTCGCCAGAACGGTGCGAAATTACACAAGTGTAGTTATTGCGTTTGGCTAATTCAATTGCAGCTAATGTTTCTGTTAACGTACCGATTTGATTCAATTTAATCAAAATAGAGTTAGCAACCCCTTTTTCGATGCCTTGTTGCAAAATCTTAGTATTGGTTACAAATAAATCATCACCCACCAACTGTACGCGAGAGCCTAATTTCTCAGTTAAGATTGCCCAGCCATCCCAGTCGCCTTCATCCATGCCATCTTCGATAGAGATAATAGGATATTTGTCTACCCATGCGGTTAAGTAATCAGCAAATTCTTCTGAAGTTAATTTTCTGTTTTCAGACGCTAAATCATATTTGCCATCTTTATAGAATTCAGAGCTTGCTACATCTAAACCTAACATGATGTCAGTGCCTGCTTTATAACCCGCTTTATCAATCGCTTCTAAAATGACTTCAATTGCTTCTTCATTAGAAGATAAATCTGGTGCAAAACCACCTTCATCACCGACTGCAGTATTTAGGCCTTTGGCTTTTAATACCCCTTTTAAAGCGTGGAAAATTTCAGCACCGTAGCGCACGGCTTCAGTGAAATTAGGTGCGCCGACAGGTAGAATCATAAATTCTTGTAAATCAACGCTATTATCTGCATGAGCACCACCGTTGATGATATTCATCATAGGTACAGGCATGTGCATTTGACCTGCGCCGCCTAAATAACGAAATAATGGAATGTCTAACTCAGCCGCTGCCGCTTTTGCTGTAGCCAAAGACACAGCCAACATCGCATTTGCACCTAAACGTTCTTTGTTTTCAGTGCCATCTAATTCCAACATGGCTTGGTCAACGCCAACTTGATCCAATACGTCGAAACCAAGTAATTCATCGCTGATTTCGTTATTGATATTATCAACGGCAGTTTTAACACCTTTACCTAAATAACGAGATTTGTCACCGTCACGTAATTCTAAAGCTTCACGCGAACCCGTAGATGCACCAGAAGGCACAGCGGCTGAGCCCATTTCACCTGTGACGGTAGTCACTTCTGCTTCAACAGTTGGGTTACCACGAGAATCTAAAATTTCACGCGCATAAACTTCAATAATTTCAGACATAGTTTTCTCCTTAGTTATCTTGTTTAAATTGTTAATTAACGGCTATTCAGTGAGGATTTTATAAAATGCAACAACAGTATGGATTATGCTGCACCAGCAAAACCACTATTCCTAACCTATTTAAGTTATTTTATTTTTCGGCAGGAATTTAACAATATTTCAGACCGCTTTAGAATATCAGCATAAAGAATGTCGGAATCATTGATTTAAACTAATGTATATTATCAACAACAACTTGCATTTTGCGTATGTTCGCACCTTTAAATTGTTTTGAGGCTGCTTTTAATAATTTTTTTGCCTCAGCTAGTGTGCCTGTATAAACCGCTAAAAAGTTGTATTTTTGATTAACATTATTGTACCAAACCATTGAACAACCATGTCTCGCTGCAAATACTTTATGTTGTGGGAATAAGGCTTGTACAGATAAGCGTTCTTGTTCTGAAAAATAATCACCGCACTCTGTTTCATCCATCAAATCGCTAGGGTCGGGGTAAATTGCTTTGCTGCTTTTCAAGATGATGGCATAAAAATATTCAGAAGGATGTGCCGTTTGCCATTCCAGTTCAGCAGGTAGATTAAATGATAAATCATACGCCGCAAATTCATAACTTGTCGTTGCACAAGGCTGATCTGGTATACCACAAACAAAAGCATTAGGCAGAGGTTCAACCAATGGTGCTGCTGCATGGGCAGTAGGCAATGTAAGGCATAGACTGGTAATCACAAACCAAAAATATAATGATATTGTAGAATGGTTTTGCATCATTTTTCCTTATTTTAAGAACAAGAAAAGACTGTTCACTGCGCGTTGTCAATTAATAACTGCTGATTGATAATCTCGTCAATTTGTTTCAATTGGGATAATAAATTGGCCATTTCAGCTAAAGGAACAGAGTTTGCGCCATCGCTCAATGCTTGATCTGGATTAGGATGGGTTTCCATAAATAAACCAGAAATACCTATTGCTATTGCTGCCCGTGCCAATGCTGGGACAAATTCACGTTGGCCACCTGATGATGTGCCTTGTCCGCCCGGTAATTGCACCGAATGGGTTGCATCATAAACCACAGGACAATCTGTTTCACGCATAATCATCAATGAACGCATATCAGAAACTAAGTTATTGTAGCCAAAAGAAACCCCACGCTCACATACCATAATATGATGATTACCAACCGCTTTAGCTTTATTCACCACATTAACCATATCCCAAGGCGCGAGAAATTGACCTTTTTTAATATTGACAGGTAAACCTTGTTTGGCTACGTTTTGGATGAAATTGGTTTGACGGCATAAGAATGCGGGAGTTTGTAGTACGTCAACGACGCTGGCTACTTCTGACAACGGCGTATCTTCATGCACGTCAGTTAAAATCGGTACTTGGATTTGCTGTTTAACCGTTTCGAGGATTTTTAAACCTTTTTCCACACCCAAGCCACGAAAGCTATCATGTGAAGAGCGGTTTGCTTTATCAAAAGAGGATTTATAAATAAAAGGAATCCCCAATTTCTGAGTTATTTCTTTTAAATGACCCGCAATATCTAAAGTCATTTGCTCAGATTCAATCACGCAAGAACCCGCGATGAGAAAAAAGGGCTTATCTACACCTACTTCAAAATCAATCAGTTTCATGTCAATACGACGGCGGCTAAAATGAGAATGGGCGTATTATACATCAAGGTGATTGTTGGTTATAAGTTGATTAGTAAAAGCTGATGATTTAGCCCTACATTTAACAGCAAGCTGCTCTGTATTCAGCAAAATATACGGCGCGTTTAAAATAAGGAAAAATTTAGTCAAATCAGAAAAAAGATAGGGAGTGGGCAATGGATATAAATGATACAGAATAAATGGTATAAAATATTATTAGATCATGCAAACGCCTTTTTTACCCTCATCATCCAAGCTAACAATTAACATGGAATTAAGCATATTAAATACGGTATCAAATACAATTTATGTTAAACTTGCGATCCTCTGCCTATCTCGGTAAGTTCATTCAGTTGATCCAGTTCCAGATTTAAAATCACGCCAATGCAACACTTATTAAACCAGTTTGGTCAACAGGGCATCCCCTGCTTTTTTATTATTGATTTCACGAAAACACAAAGTCAGGTTTATCCACTTGAGCACATGCCACAGGATATTCTTTGGTCAATGGAATCTAAGCCTATTTGTCATCAGGTAAAAGTGTTGAAAGCACTGTGCTTAAAAAAAAAGCTATTTCATTTGCAACTTATCAAAAAGCATTTAATCAAGTCATAGCTGAAATGTATGAAGGCAATACTTATTTATTAAATTTGACCTTTCCAACCCCAATTCAATTAAATGCCTCATTACTTGATGTTTTCCATGCTACAGAAGCTAAGTTTAAGCTGTATTTTCAAGATCAATTTGTGTGTTTTTCACCCGAGCGTTTTATTCAAATTCATAACAACACGATCAAAACGTTTCCTATGAAGGGTACAATTAACGCCTTATTACCCAATGCCGCACAACAGATTTTAAACAATGACAAAGAGATGGCCGAACATGTGATGGTGGTGGATTTGCTGCGTAATGATTTATCCATGGTGGCAGATAAGGTTCGAGTACAACGCTTTCGTTATATTGATGAGATTCAAGCAGGACAACGGCCATTATTACAGGTTAGTTCAGAAATCAGTGGCCAATTACCACATCAATGGCAGCATCACTTAGGGGATATGCTGTACACATTATTACCCGCAGGTTCAATTTCAGGCACACCAAAGCACAATACTTTAAAAATTATCGACCAAATTGAAACTTATCAAAGAGGTTTTTTTACAGGTATTTTTGGTTATTTTGATGGGCAAAATTTAGATAGTGCGGTGATGATTCGCTTTATTGAAAAGCAGGATGATGGATCGTTTATTTATAAAAGTGGTGGAGGGATTACCATTGACAGTGATGCAGCATCGGAATATCAAGAATTATTAGACAAAGTGTATTTGCCGTTAGTCAATTAATAAAGTCGATAATTTAGCACTTTAACTCAAAAAAGGCCTTTTATGCTCTCAGCTTTCAATAAGAGACATATCTCATTATAATTGGCTGTATTCAATCTTATCTCTTTAATAAAGTCTCCTATGCAAAAAAATCCCACAGTTTTGATGATGGCTGGTGGTACTGGCGGTCATATCTTTCCAGCATTGGCGATTGCTCAAGCTTTACAAGCACAAAATATCCATGTTGAATGGTTAGGCACGCCAAATAGCATGGAATCTCGCCTTATGCCTCAAGCCAACATTCCAATCCATTTTATTAATATCAAAGGACTCCGAGGCAAAAGTAAGCTGAGCTTATTGCTTGCTCCGTTCAAAATTATATGGGCGATTGGGCAAGCAATGGCAACAATTCGACAAGTTAAGCCACAAGTTGTGATTGGTATGGGTGGTTTTGCCAGTGGACCGGGAGGAATGGCTTCATGGCTAATGGGTAAAAATTTGCTGATTCATGAACAAAATGCGATTGCAGGGATGACTAATAAAGTATTATCCCGTTTAGCAAAGCAGACATTACAAGCCTTTCCTGACACTTTTCCAGCTCGAACTCAAGCCCAAACGGTGGGTAATCCTGTGCGTGAGCCAATTGTGGCATTGCATCAAGCTGAAATACAGATTCATAGTCCGAGACTCAATATTTTAGTATTTGGCGGTAGTCTGGGTGCAAAGGCCTTGAATGAGCTTGTGCCTCAAGCCTTACAACAATTAGAAAAAATTGAGATTGCTGTCAAACACCAAACAGGTGAAAAGCAGCTAAATGCGGTAAAAACAGCTTATGAACAAGCAACATTTTCTGTTGAAGTATCTGCATTTATTCAAGATATGGCGGAAGTTTATTTGTGGGCAGATTTGGTTATTTGCCGTGCTGGCGCATTGACCGTGACTGAATTGGCTCATGCAGGAGTCGCAAGTATTTTAATTCCATTTCCTCATGCCGTAGACGATCATCAGACTGAAAATGCAAAATTTTTAAGTGAGCAACAGGCCGCCATTTTGATTCAGCAACGTGATTTGGATCAGGGAAAATTAAAGCATCTGTTACAAGATTTATTATCAAAACCGCAACAATTACAGCACATGGGTCAAGCGGCTCGTCAGCAAGCAAATCCAAATACAACACAGGATATTATGCACGTGATTCAGCGGTTTCTATAGATGGGGCTACACTGTTTAAAATGAGAGAAAAAACAATGTGCAAGTGGCAGCCCTAAATATCATAACCTAGGACTGCTGCTTGCTAAAATATTTTACTAATCAACTAATCAACTAATTACCCTGCCACGCGATATCTAATTGTTTTGCGGCTCTCACATCGTCTAAACGACGTACAGGTAAGCTATACGGGGCTTTACAAACCATCTCTGGATCGATTTTGGCTTCTTCCCAGATTTCAATTAAAGCCTCAACGAACGCATCTAAAGTTTGTTTATCTTCCGTTTCTGTTGGCTCGACTAACAAACATTCTGGTACTAATAATGGAAAATAGGTCGTTGGTGCATGAAAACCTTTGTCCAATAAACGCTTAGCAAAATCCATTGCAGTCACATTGAGTTCTTTAGCTTGCTTTTTCAAGGTCAAAATAAATTCGTGACTGGCACGACGTTCAGGAAACGCCATATCAAACCCAGCTTCACTTAATTTAACTTGCAAATAATTCGCATTCAAAGTGGCAAATTCAGCAACGCGGTGCATTCCATCACGGCCTAATACTC
>JADGDW010000029.1 GCA_016744725.1 Candidatus Albibeggiatoa sp. nov. BB20
CTAATTCTTTAATGACAACAGGGCTTGGTCGCCCTGTATCCCGGCTTTCAGCCGCCAAGCCTCTAACCCACCCGTCTTTAGCGGGTGGTTGTTTAGTCTCAAACAAGGGTTTACCTTTGAAAAAATAGACAATGACTATGGTTATGACTTGCAAATTTTTTTCTATGACGAACAAGGGTTTTGTGAGAATGGACAGGTCTTAGTCCAGCTTAAAGCCACTGACAATATTGAACGTTATTTACGTTCTGATGCCATTGCCTATCCCATACAAACAGCACATTTAAATTTATGGGCAAGTGAATTATATCCCGTGATTTTAGTGCTTTATGATGTACAGCATGAATCTGCATATTGGTTATACGTTCAAACTTATTTGCAACAATTATCAGAGTTGGATCACAAACGTTTGTATAGCCAAAAGTCACTAACTGTCTATTTTCCATTGACAAATCAGCTTGAAATTCCTACTCTAAACACATGGCAAATGTATAAAGATGAGATTATCGCAGCGGTGGCAATGGAGATAAGAACATGTTGAAAAGTATAAAATTGAGTCAGTTAGAAATCGTTTTGCACCAGCTTGGCTTTACTAAACAGGAAATTACTAGCCGTAATTGGGTCAGGTTTAGCAACGATGATAAACAAGCAGTCATCTTATTATCAGCTGAGCGTCTTGAAGTCAGACAGCCGCATATCAACATGATAGAAAAAACCTTAGAAGGCAAAGGCGTTATTAGGAAAGGCAAATTTCAAACATTATTCCAAAACCATTTACCGATGCAAAATGCAGTATAAAAACAAATGTTTATTCGGCGACTGATTGTCAATGATTAACTCATATTCCGCAAAATAAGTAATCCATTCTAAATTTTCTAAACAAGTGATTAAATCTATACATTGATTATTTGATTAGCTCTTTTAAAGCCACGAGTTTATCTGAATCAGTTGATGGGGATATAAGTCCTTGAATAAGAGGGAATAGGTGTTGTCAGAGCTTGCTAAGACATCAAAAGACTTGCGGTTGAAAGCGAAACCCGCCGTGGAAAAAATAAAAAGGCTGATCGCCCTAGATTGATAAAGATAAAACGATCTCAATCAAATTTCTAGGATTACCAGCCTTTACACCACAAAAGAATTTAAAAATTAATCTTCTTCTGCAATCACTTGTACTTTCAAGTTAGTATCTACATCCGCATGTAAGTGAATATCAATACTATAATCACCTGTGTGACGGATTGGCCCATGAGGCATTCTGACTTCATGTTTTGCCAACTCGATACCTGAATCGCTTACAGCTTGAGCAATATCAATTGCACTAACTGAACCGTAAAGCTTGCCTTCCATACCGACTTTACCCGTAATAATTACGGTTAACTCTTGCAACTTGCCAGCACGTGTTTGCGCTTTAGCGAAAGAATCTTGTTGTGCTTTTTCTAATTCAGCACGACGTGTTTCAAAGCTAGCTAAATTCTTTTCAGTTGCAGAAACGGCTTTTTTATGAGGGATTAAGTAGTTACGACCATAACCTGGTTTAACTTTAACTTTATCACCCAAATTGCCCAAGTGACGGATTTTTTCTAATAAAATAACTTCCACTTTACAACCTCGCTATTACTCGTGGGCATCAGAATAAGGTAATAAGGCTAAATAACGTGCTCTTTTGATAGCACGCGCCAATTGACGCTGATATTTCGCGCTAGTACCTGTAATACGACTTGGTACTATTTTACCTGTTTCAGTAACGTAGCTGCGTAAGGTATTGATATCTTTATAATCAATCTCTTCAACACCTTCGGCTGTAAAACGACAATATTTTTTACGACGGAAAAAGCGTGACATAAATATTCCTCTATTGATGCTTAAGCAGCTGGTTGTTCTTCGGCTTCAGCTTCTGTTTCGTCTTCAGCAGGTAAAATATCAGACTCTTCAAAGTCTTCAATATCATCTGTTTCGACTTCTTCATCATCTGAATCTTCTTCAGCCACAGGTGCAGCTTCTTTTTCATCTTTCTTCGCTAAAACTGAAGGTTCTGAATCTGCTTTTTTGCGGTTAATGACAAGATTACGAATAATCGCATCATTGAAGCGGAAAATACTGTTTAATTCATCAATAACTTCAACGTCACACTCTACGTTCATTAAGATGTAATGCGCTTTATGCACTTTATTGATAGGGTAAGCTAATTGACGGCGACCCCAATCTTCTAAACGGTGCACGCTACCGCCTTTAGCTTCAACAACTGAACGGTAACGCTCAATCATTGCAGGTACTTGTTCACTTTGATCTGGATGAACTAAAAATACAATCTCGTAATGTTTCATAAAGCTCCCTGTGGCTTAGTAGCTTGATGTGTTAACTCGTCGTAAAAACGTGTCGCGGTATTTTTCCCGCATCAAGCAAGGAGGGTAGGAAAAACAGAGCATTTTATCATTATTTGACTTTTTTACAAGCATTTTGCCGATTTTTTAGTCGATTGTTTAGTAATATTATCAATATGTTCCCGCTTTTTCGTATTATAATATCTCACCTTTGGTAGATTACGCCGACATTGTAGGAAACAAATTTATGGAAACCACTGAGATTTTAAACACCATTGCGCTGACATTAGGAACAGGCTGGGCAAGCGGACTGAATATTTATGCCACCATTTTGATGCTAGGCGTATTAGAAGTAACAGGCCAACTGACTTTGCCTGAAGGTTTGGCTATTATTTCCCACCCGTTAGTGATTGGGTCGGCTGCGCTTATGTATGGTGTTGAGTTTATTGCTGATAAAATTCCAGGGTTTGATAGTATTTGGGATTCTGTTCACACTTTTATCCGTATTCCATTAGGCGCGTTATTGGCTGCAGGTATGGTTGGCGATTTAGGGATAGCGGCTGAATTTGCAGGCCTCATTTTAGGCGGCGGATTGGCAACAGGTAGTCATGCCACTAAAGCAGGTGGGCGGATTTTACTGAATACCTCACCCGAACCCGTGACCAATTGGACTGCCTCGGTAACGGAAGATACCGCCGTATTTGGTGGGCTTTGGGCGGCCATTTATCATCCATGGGTTTTCATTGGAATGCTTGCCGTCTTTATTTTGTTGATGATTTGGTTATTACCTAAAATTTGGTATGGCATTAAGACCGTTTTTGCTGCAATAGGTCGTCTGTTTGGGGCTAAGTCTGCAAGTAATGAACAGTCGTAAACAAAACTGACTTCATGAAAAAAACATTCCCTTGTCCTTGGTATATTTATCTCAGGGCAGGGAATCGTTACCCCAAACTTATCTTAAAACAACAATATTCACCCTGTCTTAATCTCATCTATATCACCTATTTTTATACAATTATTTGTAAATATTAAAATTGTCGACTAGAAACTTTAATTAAATTTCGCCACTCATAAAACCGCTTGCTATAATGCTTGTAGGCCACAATTTATAGAGAATAACTATGCAGTCTAGAACAATTGAAATTTGGGTAGGCTTTTTTGTTGCATTAGGTTTAGCTGCCTTATTTATGTTGGCAATGCAAGTGAGCAATTTGGCAAACGTCCAAACCAATGACGGTTATCAAATCAGCGCAAAATTTGACAACATCGGCGGTCTAAAAGTTAAATCTCCTGTCAAAGTCGGTGGGGTTAAAGTAGGTCGAGTCTCAACCATTCAATATGATGATGAGATTTACCAAGCCATTGTCACCATGACCATAGACAGCCAGTATCAACGTTTACCAGCAGACACTTCAGCCAGTATTTTTACAGCAGGTTTGTTAGGTGCTCAATATATTGGTTTAGATGTGGGGGCAGATGAAGAATATTTAGCAAATGGAGATGAATTGTTTATTACTCAATCTGCTGTGATTTTAGAGCAGTTAATTGGACAGTTCTTATATAACACTGCAGCAAAAGGCAGTGACAACCAAACGACTGAGTAATATGCTAAGATAAACTCACTTAATTCCTAATTAGGAGACTTGATTATGAAACCAAATCTGTTCTTTAAACAAGCTATATTTTTGTTCTTAATGATGTTTGCTTTACAAGGTGCATGGGCTGCAAATGCGGATGCACAAAAGCTGATTAAAAACACCACTGATAAAGTATTGTCAGCGATTAAGAAAAGTCCTAAAAATGCTGCAAGTGTGGCAAAGAAACATGTTTCACCTCATTTTGATTTTTGGGCAATGTCACGTTTAGTCGTGGGTAAAAACTGGAAATCTGCGACTAAGGATCAGAAAAAACGTTTTGTACAAGCATTCCGTAATTTGTTAATTCGTACTTATGCTAACACGCTGACTGAGGCGGCAAAATCCAAAGTTAAAGTGGAATATTTACCGATTCGAGCGAAAGAAGGCTCGAAGAAGTTAAAAGTGCAAACACGGGTTAAATTCAAAGGCAAATCAATTAAATTAGATTACTCCATGCGCAACAAGAAAAACGGCTGGAAAGTATGGAATGTTACTGCGGGCGGTGTCAGTTTAGTGACTAACTATCGTGCTGAATTTCAAAAGATTCACAAAGAAAAAGGCATGGATGGTTTAATCAAAGCGGTTAGCCAGAAAAACAAAGGCAAATAATTCAATATTGCCTAAGACTTAATTCCTAGCTAGGAGACTTGATTGTGAAGTTAAACCTTTTTTTTAAGCAAGCTGCATTTTTATTCTTAATGATGTTTGCTTTGCAAGGAGCATGGGCTGCCAACGCAGATGCTCAAAAATTAATCCAAGATACAATTGACCAAGTATTAGCAGCGATTAAGGAAAATCCTGACAATGCAGCTGATGTGGCAAAGCAATATGTGTTACCCAATTTTGATTTTTTAGCCATGTCTCGCTTAGTGGTTGGTAAAAACTGGAAGTCTGCGACGGCTGGCCAGAAAAAAAGTTTTGTACAAGCATTCCGTGATTTGCTCATTCGCACTTATGCCAATACTTTAACTGAAGCGGCAGCATCAGAGGTAGGAAAGGTAGAAATAGAATACTTACCTATTCGTGATAAGGAAGGCGCGAAAAGAGTGACTGTGCAAACGAAAGTGAAATATCAAGGCAAGTCTATCAAGCTGGATTATGCATTGCGTAACAAGAAGGGTAACTGGAAAGTGTGGAATGTTACCGCAGGCGGTGTCAGTTTGGTAACTAACTATCGTGCCGAATTTCAAAAGATTCACAAAGAAAAAGGCATGGATGGTTTAATCGAAGCGGTTAACAAAAAAAACAAAGGTGAATAACGTGGCACAGTGGATTGTTCAAGACCAAAATACTTGGCAACTCAGTGGTGATTTGGATGTGACCAGTGTCACGAGCTTGTTGAAAATGTTTTCACAGCAAAATCCTAAGCCACAGACAGTTGATTTAAGCGCAATAACACGAACTGATAGTGCAGGTTTAGCCTTGTTGTTAGAGTTGAAGCGTTTAACAAAACAATCTACTTTAAGCTTGCAAAATATGCCGCAGCAAATGTCACAACTGGCGCAAGTCAATGGTGTTGCTGAGTTATTAGCTTAAGCTTTTCGGTATTTCTAGTTTTTTAAAAAGGGGTACAGCACAAGTTGTACTCCTTTTTTATTGAGTTTTTTTCAAATGATATGATATTGTGGATAATCAATTAAAAATCGAAACTGGTACTCATGGCCGCAATTAGCATTCAACAAGTCCATAAGCATTACAAACAACTACACGCACTAAAAGGTATTAACTTTGATATTCCTGAAGGCAGTTTTTTTGGGTTATTAGGACCTAATGGCGCAGGAAAATCGACGTTAATCAATATTATGGCGGGATTGGCTAAAGCAACTACGGGCTCAATCAGTATCAAAGGCCATGATGTACGTAAACAATGGCGACAAGCTCGGCAAGCGATGGGGGTTGTACCACAAGAATTAGTTTATGACCCATTTTTCACCATCAAAGAGCTGTTACGTTTACAGTCTGGCTATTTTGGATTGGGACGTGAAAATGAAGTATGGCTAGACGAGTTACTCGAAATTCTGAGCCTGACTGACAAAGCCAATACGAATATGTTTGAGCTCTCTGGCGGTATGAAACGACGGGTTCTGATCGGCCAAGCATTGGTACATAAACCCCCTGTCGTTGTATTGGACGAACCAACCGCTGGAGTTGATATTGAATTGCGTAAAATGTTGTGGGATTTCGCCACTCAATTGCATGACAAAGGTCATACTATTGTTTTGACCACACACTATTTAGAAGAAGCCGAATCATTATGTGATCGTATTGCAATTTTAAATGATGGCGAAGTGGTTGCACTGGATGATAAACAAGCCTTGTTAGCTCGCTACCCTTTCCGTTTGCTCTGTTTAAGCTTAGAAAATCATGCAGATATTCCAGCCCAATTACAAGACAAAGTACAAAGTTTTGAAGGTAATCAATTAGTATTACGCTTGCACCGAGATCATGACACCGTGAATGATGTACTGGAAAGTTTACGCAGCGCACAGATTAATTTTGTTGATTTACACACTCAAGAACCCGGCTTAGAAGAGGTCTTCATAAGCTTAACCCACAAGGAAGTGAATTCATGAACTTATATGGATTGTATACCTTGTTTAGCAAAGAAATGTGGCGATTTCTTAAAGTATCAACGCAGACTTTACTTGCACCTATTGTCACCGTTTTATTGTATTTACTGGTTTTTTCATCCGTATTGTCAGGTAATATCGAAATTTATGAAGGTGTGAGTTATGTTAGCTTTTTGATTCCCGGACTGATTATGATGAGTATTACCCAGAATGCGTTTGCAAATACCTCATCGAGTTTGATTCAGTCTAAAATGATGGGCAATATCGTTTTTATGTTGCTTGCTCCATTATCCAGTTTAGAATTTTTTATTGCCTTTGTGGGTGCTGCAATCATGCGTGGTTTATTTGTCGGCATTGGTGTATGGCTGGCTTCTATCTTTTTTGTGCAATTGCCTGTGCACGACTTTGGCATTATTTTAGGTTTTGCGATTTTGGGTAGTGCGATGTTGGGTACAACGGGCATTATCGTGGCTTTATGGGCTGATAAATGGGATCACATTGCAGGTTTTACGAATTTTGTCATTGTTCCTGCTTCGTTTTTAAGTGGGGTATTTTATTCGATTTATTCTTTGCCCAGTTTTTGGCAACAAGTATCTTATTTCAATCCATTTTTCTATATTATTGATGGATTTCGTTATGGGTTTTTAGGGGTATCTGATGCCAATATTATGACTAGCTTGATGGTGAGTTTGAGCTTTTTCATCATTGTCAGTGGTCTTTGTTTATGGTTGTTAGAAATTGGCTACAAAGTGCGTGAATAATATCGGTTGAATGGACAAAATATATTAATTATGAGGTTATGAATTATTAGAGAAACCTTTTATTTCATAACAAATATGGTGCTTTTCAATACAGTTGGTGAGTTACATCGTACATTAGAAGCTGCTAAAGCCATATTATTTGAGGGTTTAGAAGCCTTGTTTATTGCTAAAACCACAAAGCTTGACCCATTAAAATACAAGAAAATATAGCAGCTTAGCTTTTTGATGGATGAAAAGAGTCAAGCGAATATAGAAATATTTAAATATTAGCATATAATTATCATTGAACAAGAATTATTAACTTATGTTAAATATCTGCCAGAAGGATTGTTTATGTTGAGTAAGAAATTATCTCTTGGATTAGCGTTAGGTGTAATGTTGAGTTTTAGTCCATTGTCACAAGCAATTGAAGATAAAGATGCTACGCGTATTGGCGCATTAGTTGACACGATGCCACCCAGTGAATTTAACGCAAAGCTAAAATCATTTGTTGAAACAGCTTCAAAATCTGATACAACAGCATTGCATGATGTGGCAGCTAAAGTATTGCAACCAGAGCACAGCATTGAAGATCAGCAATTGTTGTTTAACATGTATGCTAATGCAACAAAATTTCAATCAGTGACTATGGCGACCATGGATGTGACTTCAGCATTAAGCAAAATGAATACAGTTGATGAAGCCAGCCGTGACTTTAAAATCAACTTTTTGTATTTACTAGAAATTGAACAGAAAGCCAAAACAGATGCAGTGGAAAGAACACGCAGAAAAGCTGCCGCCACTGCAAATACAGCGATGTAGATAAGATTCAGCTACACTTTGTTAGGGTTACCTATTTTGTATAAAGGGTAGCCCTAAATTAAAGCAATTCCACGATACAAATCAATGATCTTGTTAGCTTGGATTCTTGGTGTAAAAAGGAAGTTTGCGGGAATTTATAACATCTCATCCAGAATTGACTACAGTATTTAAACTAAACAACCTCCAGCTTGAAACTGATGATTGTCTAGTTTGGATGACTGACCTAAGGGTATACAATTTCGACACGGCGATTTCGTTGCCAAGAGGTTTCAGCATGACCATATTCTAATGGCATTTCCTCACCATAGCTTAAAGTATTAATCCGATAATTATCCACACCTAAAATATTCAAAGCTCGTTTTGCAGTTAAAGCTCGACGCTCTCCCAATGCTAAATTATATTCCCGCGAACCACGCTCATCAGCATGACCTTCCAAACGTACTGATATCTGAGGATTTAAAGCAAGATAAGCCGCATGTTGTTCAAGCACCAAACGATCGTTAAAGCGAATATCACTTTGATTAAAATAAAAATAAATGATACGTTCAGATGGAATCGGCTGTGATATAGACGTGCCACCAAAGTTAGGATTATCATTGATACCTTGGGTTTTTCCATCAGTTGGCAAGGTTGGAAGTGGTTGATAAAGCCCTGTATTATTACTATCTGACAGTTGCGATATTTGTTTTGGTTGATTACTACAGCCATGCGCAATAAACAAGGCCAAAATAAACAAAATGAGCTTTTTCATTATAAGTTCCTTTTTAGGATGCGTATGATGGATTTTTAATGGGCTTATCATCGTTTGTCAAGCTTTTAATCCAATTGCAATAAATAGCCCAGCTTTATAACTTTTAGCTTCTAAGTGCTGACCTTGATGAATCCGACACTAAAAATATAGATTTACTACCTTACATCCCATTCTAATCAAATGCCAATAAGATATTTTATCATTCAAAATTAGATTTGCTGTAGCTAATAAAATAAAGAAGTTATGCTTTTTTCTATCAACAACACTTCGGACAGTTTTTAAAAATCCCCATTGTCTAAAATTGTAACCATTTGAAAAAATATTTTGTATTTTGAATGTGAGCTTAAAGTATGTTAAAAAAATATCAGAACTATTATTTATCTCACGCATTATTATTGGAGTCGTTTCACAAACATCTCATATTTTACATATTTAGCCTGAGCAAGACGCAAAACTGAAACCCAGTATTGAATTCTTGGAAGATAGTCAACTCAGTTATTCAGTATAGTCAATTCTGGTTTATCTGTTAGGACTGGTAGTCCTTTTATACTTTAAATATCAATCAGTTTTAAAATTGAGGACTGCCAGTCCTGTATTACTTTAAAATAAAACGACTATACAAGATTATTCGCGTTTGGTAACAACCTCTTTAACGATTGAATTTGCCCAATAGGGGGAAATATGCAGTCTATTTTTAATGTGACTTACAAAAGTAATCAAGGCGAGACTTATTCCATTGATAACCCCAGTTATGTCAAAATACCCAAACCATTTGGAGTTTGTGAAGCGACCAATGCCCATCTCAGTCAACATTTATACATCGGTGTTAAAACCGCACATTTTGTTAAAGATATACGATTAGAATTACATACACCGTCAATGTTGGCAATTTATATACCGAACAGGCATCAGAAAATCAGTGCTAATTTTTCTACCCAAACTCATGAACATTCACATCATCATCGCAGTGATAGTATGAATATGTTGCTACTTCGAGAATTTTCAGATTATCTGATGCAGGCTGGTGATATTACCCAAGCAGAAATGATTATTAGTCGTGAGGCATTAGACACAGCGTTGCAAATGACTCAAATTAAAATTGATAAGAAATTGCAGGCCTTTTTATCTGGAGATCATTTTGTCTCTGAGATGCGTCATATTCCATTGACAGTGGAGGCCAAGCAGGCGATTCAACAAATTCAGCAGTTTCCGTATGAAGATGAAGGATTACAACGGCTATATATGGAGGCCAAAGCCCAAGAGTGGTTAGTGCATTTTCTGGCAGGATTAAACCAAGCCAAAGTAGATAAAGCATTGCATATTGCTTTCAGTCATGTAGATAAACAACGGATTTATGAAGCACGAGATCGACTATTAGCAAACTTAAAAATAACCCCATCACTTATAGAGCTTGCCCATTCAGTCGGCATCAATGAGAAGAAATTAACTGAAGGTTTTAAAATTTTTTTCGGCAAACCTGTATTTGCTTGGTTACGTGAACAACGCATGTTACAAGCATCTGAATTGTTGGCTGAGAAACGTTTAACAATTCAAGAAATTACTACTTATTGCGGTTATAAATATCAGTCTGACTTTACCAAAGCCTTTAAAAAGCATTTTGGGATTACGCCATTGGTGTTTAAGAAATCAGCCTAATTTGAGCAAAACCGTCTAGTCTATTTGGATGTTGCTATATTTCTAAATAGTAATATCCATGAAATTCTTGCAAACCTAAAAATAATTCCCGCTTGCCTAAAAAAACATTTCATTTTTTGAGTATATTAATAATCAGCCCTATTTTCACTTTATATGTCTAATATGATGCTATATCAAGTTATGGCTAGAATCAACGGAGTGTTTTAAGCTTATCTCTTGCATCTCATTCTTATTGCTATTTTGTTGCAAAAGAACTCTAAGCTATTTGGATTATAGTTTGCTTAAATATTTATTTTACTAATATCTAAAAATGAAATTGTTAGCCGAATAGATGGAAAATATGTCAGATAAACGGAAATTAGCTTAATTTATATACAATTCAATATAAAATCTAGTTAATAATTAAAAGCTTACCAAACAAATATTATTTATATTTCCAATATTATCATATTAGTGTTTAAAGCTTGAACGAGAACAATCTTTTACGATGTTACTAAACAATAAAATATATTAATAACAAAAAATTAGTTGTCCAAGACCATGCTAATATTGTTGTTAATCTTTAGTGGAAGGAATACATCATGAACATGCAAATGTTCCCAATATTACCGATATTTTTAATAAAATCTTATTTATTTACCTATAACACGCTTTTTATCAGCTTTTTATTATTGGCTTTCAATCACACTCAAGCAGCAACCTTTAGCAATATAACCAAGTTATGGAGTCATAGTTCTGGCTCTGAAATACATACTTGTGTTATCCAAAATTCAGGGGAAAGCTGTTGGGGCAATAATGATGATGGGCAATTAGCAGATAATACAACGACTGAATATCATACCCCCGTTCCTGTTGATAGCAATGACTCATTAATTGAAATTGCCTTAGGTGAAAATCATACCTGTGGTTTGGAACTAGATGGCGATGTTGATTGCTGGGGAGATGATAGCTTTGGACAGGTTGGTGTAAATGTGAGCAATGCCATTGCAATTGGTGCAGGCGCAAATCATTCATGTGCATTAATTGCAGACGGTACAATGAAATGTTGGGGTAGTAATTCAAATGGACAATTAGGGGATGGAACAACAACTGATTCAACCTCAGCCATCAGCGTTTCTGGTCTCAGTGATGTGACTGCTATTGGGATTGGAGGGCATCATACTTGCGCAGTTGTCAGTGGTGGTAATGTGAAATGTTGGGGGAAAAATACTAATGGACAATTAGGCGATACGACAACAACTGACAGCAGTTCAGCCATAACCGTAAGTGGTTTAAGTAACGTAGATAAATTGGCTTTGGGTCAGTCTCATTCCTGTGCTTTGCTCAATGATGATACGGTGAAATGCTGGGGATTAAATACTGATGGGCAATTGGGCGATGCAAGTAATACGCAAAGTAGCAGCCCTGTTACTGTCAGTGGATTAAGCAGTGCAATAAAAATAACCGCAGGGTATACCCATAGTTGTGCTTTGTTAGCAGATGGCACAATACAATGTTGGGGAAATAATACATATGGGCAATTAGGCGATGGTAGCAATATTGCAACTAATACTCCTATCTCAATCAGTAGTTTAAGTAGCATTACAGATATTGCGGCATCAGGCCATCATACTTGTGCATTGTTAGTGAATACCTCTGCAAAATGCTGGGGATACAACCATAAAGGCCAACTCTCAGATTACACAACCACAGATCGAAATACCCCAACAACCGTGATTGAAGTATGGCCAGGTATCGTAATTGAGTTTGAGGGAGATTCAGTTTATTCAGGCATTTATGGATATTCTTATCTTAACAGCCCTAATGATTTTGATGATGTGGAAGTCGATGCTTTTTTAGATAAAACTTTTACAATTACCAATGGTGGTGAAGTTGATTTATTGCTACAAGGCACACCTATTGTTGATTTAGAAGAATATGACAGCAGTGATGATTGCAGCCATTTTTCAATTCAAACCCAACCTAGTTTAACCACAATTCCAAATGATGGAACAAGCACAGACCTGATTATTCGCTATAGTCCTATCGATCAAGTAGTTGAATATTGTGTCGTTTATATTGAAACCAATGATCGTTATGAAACCCCTTATCGGTTTAGAATCCGAGGCGAAGGCGACAAGCAAAGCCAAATTATTACCTTTAATAACTTATCTGATAAAACCTATGGGAATGCTGATTTTGCTGTGAGTGCCAGTTCAGATTCCAGCTTAGACATTGAATACAATACCAGTGGCAATTGTTCCAACTCGGGCGCAACAATTACCTTGACGGGTGCGGGTAGTTGTACTGTTACGGCTTCACAATATGGTGATGATGATTATTATGCTGCAACTGATGTATCACGTAGTTTTTCTATAGTCAAAGCCAATCAAACTATTAGCGTTTTCGATCCGATTGACAGTGCATTAAGCGATTCAACCGCAAGCTTAAGCGCGACAACATCGTCAGGATTAACTGCCAGTTTTAGCAGTGATACACCCTCTGTATGCTCGGTCAGTGGCAGCACCGTAAATTATTTAACCTCTGGCACATGCACGCTTGTTGCCAGTCAATCAGGTGATAGCGATTACAATGCCGCGCCAAATGTATCCAGTGGTGTTGACGTAGGCAAAGCCAATACAACCGTAACAATCACACAAGTGGTTTACAGTCCTTCAGGTATCGGACAAGCCACTACTTTTTTCTTTGCGATTGGTTCTGATTTAGGCTCGAATATGACGGGCGAGGTGTTGATTGAAGACAGTACTGATAGCTTTCAATGTACGGTGACTTTGGCTGAAGAAGATAATGGTATTGGCTCATGTGAAATCACATTTACGGCAAAAGGCAATTATCAAATGTCGGCATCTTATCTTGGAGACAATAGTTATAATCCGGGATATAGCAATGAAATAATCCAACATCAAGTTGATAGAATTTTAATCAATTACACCACTTCCAATACTGTGTTACCTGAAGAGTCGGAAGAAAGTGATCTGTATTACATTCAATTGGCCACGTTTCCTGCTGCACCTGTGAATATCACGATTGAACCTGATGCACAGTTATCCGTGAATGGCCAAGGCGCAGGCGTGCCTTTAACCTTGCAAATTGCTGATACCCAAGCTGTAGCATTAAGCGTATTGCCGATTGACGACACTTTATTAGAAGGCAATCATCAAGGCATTATCACTCATAGCAGCAGTAGCCCCGACCCCAATTATGACGACGATGTGCGAGAAGTCATTTTTCCGATTTTGGATAATGATGCAGGCATAATTATTGAACAAACTGATTTTTCAACCCAAGTGATTGAAGGTAGTGATTCTGACCGTTATTTGATTAGCTTGAGTTTACAACCGACTTCAGATGTGACGATTGAGCCTGTAGTGGATGGTGCGCAAATCTCGGTTTATCCCAATTCTGCTACTTTTACACGCTTAAATTGGAGTAAGCCGCAATATTTTCGAGTTTCTGCCATTAATGATACATTGGAAGAAAGCACGCACAGCGCGGAAATCAGTCACACAATTACAACTTTAGATCAAACTTATCTTGATCCTGAATGGGTGGTTGATGATATTACAGGTCATACAGTTAATGTCAGTATTATTGATGATGATGGCAATGCCGCACCGTCTGCGCCCTCTGGATTAAGTGCCAATATTTCACCTGATAATCAAATTGTATTCGGATGGCTGGATAATAGTGACAATGAAACACAATTTATCTTGCAACAAACTATTGCTGAATTACCGCCCAATGTCTCTGGCTATGCGTTTGATACCACAGGTATTGAATGCGGTGTAACCCAACAATTTGTGTTATTTGCTAGCAATGCGTTAGGCGAGTCTGAGCAAACTGAGGTCAATTTAACTTTGCCTTGCCCAACGGTTTCAGCACCAACTCAGGTCACTGCCAATGTTTCAAATAGCAATACCGTACAACTGTTATGGACTGATAACAATGCAAATGAGGTTGGCTATCAAATTTCCCGTAATGGGCAACTTTTAACCAATACCGCACCTGATACACAGCAATATTCTGATACAGGTTTATTATGTGGTGCAGTCTATCAGTATGCCATACGCGCGATTGACAGCAGTTTGCAACTTTCTCCAGCAACCGATACACAAGTGATTTTAGCCTGTCCTGATGCGTCAACAGATGAGCAAGGTGATTCTAATAATGATTCAAATCAAACCACGGATGATACCGACGGAGATTCTGGAGAAAATAATACAGATTCAAATCAATCCAATGGAAATAACACACAAGAAACAGATACTTCTCCATTTGCAGGCACGCCAGCCGAATTATTACCACCGCCACCGAGTGTTGTTTTAAGCAATGGCGAATCAATTTCTCAAGCCGCCAATATCGCAGGCCAAACCGTGCAAGATTTAACCATTGGCCAAGGTGGCAGTGTGTCTAATGGTACGCTTGCTGGTAATACAAGCAGTGAAGGTCTAATCAGTAATATGACGATTGCAGAGGGTGCAACGTTATCAGGCGGTTCAATCAGCGGCACAAATATCAATCATGGCACAATCCGAGATGCAACCATCACCCTATATTCAGAAGTTACAGGCGGTCTATTTGAAGGCAATATTATTAATCGAGGCAGTTTAAACAATGTTAGTTTAGCTGAGGGTTGTACGGTTACGGGTGGAGAGCTGGGTGGCACAATTCAAAGTCAAGGCACGATTTTCGATGTTGATTTAAATCCTAGTGCTCGAGTGATTGGTGGAAAAATGGGTGGCGAAATTCATGGCACAGCCGATGCGCCAGCTTATTTAGGTGCAGTGGAGATTTTAGCGGGTGCAACACTCAGTCACGTTCGTATCAGTCCAACCACCATATTACCCGATGATGTAACTTTAGGTGAAGGGGTGATTTTTCCTAGCAGCTATAAACATCCCAACTTTGTTGATTTTGGTATAGATGAAACCCGTTTGAACAGTATCGATGCAGAAACATTTCAAGGCGTGGAATCCGCAGCATTGAGTTTATTCGAGCCAAATCATTTACAGCAATTGCCATTGGAAATATTCGCCGCATTTGAAGCCGAAGACATCAGTTATTTACAAGCTGCAGCGGTTTCCGCAATGACGTTTGAACAATTTGAGCAATTACCTTTAGAAGCTTTATCAGGTTTAACTGCTGACAATGTGGATGCACTAAACAGTGATGTATTATCAGCTATGAGTCTCGAACAATTAAATGCGATTCAACCCGATGCGATAAAACAAGCGAAACAGCCCGCGAAGATTTTCACTCAACTCAGTCGGGATAATATCAATCCTGCTCAATTAAAAGACTACTTGCCACAAGGTTGGCAGATCGATGAGGCAACAGGAAAAATCACCACGCCAACGGGTACAAAATTAACTTATAAAAACTTGGGTTTACAAAATATTCCTTCTCCAAAACAAGCTGGTTTTCCAGACATTGCAGATTTATCAACTAGTTTTAGTTTGGGTGGTTCAGGTGGGAATTCAGCCCAGCAAGATTTAAATATAGGCTTACAACAATCTCTCAGCCTTGGTGATGTGGATTTAAGTCAGTTTATTTTTACCCAAAATGAAAATGGGGTTTTGAATATTGTCGGTGAAGGCGATTATGCAGGTATTATCTTTGCGTTTTTACCGGGAGTTGATGGTATTGAACAAGCACCGCTCGATGTACCCGTAGGCTTATCCCAAGATGAAGGCGGTTTTTTCACCATGATTACGCCTGAACAACAACAATTTTTCCTCACTCCATCGAGTAATAATCCCGTGGGGTTGATTCAAGTAATTAGTGATGCACCCGTGGATACTGAGTCGGCAGGGTTCAAAGGCAATGCTTGTGATTTTGACCCAGTGGCGAAATTTAACGAAGCTGGTGATGTGCTGTTAACTATTTCTAAAGATAAAGCCCGCCGTCGTACGCGTGGATTTGAAACAGATGTGCACATGGTTGCGATGTTTGACGCATTTGTTGAGCCTGCACCGAGTGAATTTTGTGAGGGAGAAGACTGTGATTGGTTAGAAATGCCTGATAATTTACAGCAAGGTATGCACTTTCCTGATAATTTACGTGCATTGCAACAGGCTTATGTGGTTTATCCTGATGGCTCATCTCAACCAATATATCCAACAGCATTATATCCAAATAAATTGCAGACGCTACTTGAGCAAATTGAAGGGGTTGAAAAAGTTTTGTATCTGTCAGACGGTAGCTTTAAAATCAATTACTTTGAGCAAACTGTATTGCTTTATCCTACATTTGATACCGTAACAACACCTCTGTTAAACCCTAATGCAGAAGTGCAACCCAGTATTGAATTATTAAAAAATGGCCAACTCAGTTATTCAGTACAGGATTGTTCGCATTTGGTCACAACCTCTTTGACAATTGAATTCACCCAGTAAATAATAAGTTATTCTTCAATAATCAGATATTTAGGACTGACAATCCATTGAGGGCTGTCAGTCTTAATTACAACTATTATTGTTGATGTGGGAAGCCAATATGGCCTAACGCATCAGTAATTTCATCTAAGATGATAGGATCATCAATCGTTGCTGGCATGTTGAATTCGTTACCATCAGCAATTTTCTTCATCGTACCACGCAAAATTTTACCCGAACGGGTTTTAGGTAAGCGATGTACCACAGCCACTTGTTTAAATGCTGCTACAGGGCCGATTTTCTCACGTACTAATTTGATGAGTTCTTTCTGAATTTCAGCTTCTTCACGCTCAACACCTGATTTCAATACCACCATACCTAAAGGAATTTCACCTTTCAATGTATCTTGTGTACCGATAACCGCACATTCAGCGACATCAGGATGGCTGGCTAACACTTCTTCCATACCACCTGTTGATAAGCGATGACCCGCGACGTTAATGATGTCATCAACACGGCTCATAATCCAAATATAGCCATTATCATCAACGTAACCCGCATCACCTGTTAAATAATAACCTTTGAATGCACTTAAATAGGACTCTACATAGCGGTCATCATTATTCCACAAGGTTGGCAGACATGCTGGAGGCATAGGCAATTTAATTACGATATTACCGATGTTTTCTTTGCCTGTAACTGGCTCACCTGATTCATTCAAGCATTGGACGTTGAATCCTGGTACAGCACGAGTTGGAGAACCCGGTTTAATTTCTAATTGCTCAATACCTAAGCAGTTCGCTGCAATTGCCCAGCCTGTTTCAGTTTGCCACCAATGATCGATAACAGGCACATTTAATTTTTCTTGTGCCCAGAATAACGTATCAGGGTCACAACGTTCACCCGCAAAGAATAAGGCACGGAAACCATCTAAATTGTAATTTTTGATGTGTTCGCCATTAGGGTCTTCTTTCTTAATTGCACGGAAGGCCGTCGGAGCAGTAAATAAAGTGCTGATTTTATGGTCAGAAACCATACGCCAAAATGCACCAGGATCAGGTGTGCCAACAGGTTTGCCTTCGTATACAACCGTGGTGCAACCATAAAGTAATGGCGCATACACAATATAAGAGTGACCTACAACCCAACCCACATCAGATGCCGCCCAATACACTTCACCCGGCGTCATGTTATAAACGTGTTTCATTGACCAATACATTGCAACCGCATGGCCACCATTATCACGTACCACTCCTTTAGGAATACCAGTTGTACCTGAGGTATATAAAATATATAAAGGATCAGTGGCTAAAACAGGCACACAATCAGCAGGTTCAGCCGCATCAGAGGCTTCAACCCAGTCTAAATCACGACCTTCGATTAAGCTGGCTTTGGCTTGAGGACGTTGATAAACAATACAATGACTGGGTTTGTGGGTTGATAATTCAATCGCTTGATCGAGTAATGGTTTGTATTCAATCACTCGTTTGCCTTCGATACCGCAAGAAGCTGTCAGCATCATCACAGGCTTAGCATCATCGATACGAGTTGCTAATTCTTTGGCCGCAAAACCACCGAATACCACAGAGTGAATTGCACCGATACGCGCACAGGCTAACATTGCAATTACCGCTTCAGGAATCATCGGCATATAAACGATAACGCGATCACCTTTGGTCACACCATTGGCTTGTAACGCACCAGCGAATTTAGCAACCGTGTCGCGTAGTTCTTGATAAGTATATTTTCTAACGGAATCGGTAACGGGGCTGTCATAAATCAACGCAAGCTGGTCAGCTCGACCATTTTCTACATGACGGTCTAAGGCGTTGTGACAGGTATTCAATTCACCATCGGAAAACCAACGGTAAAACGGTGGGTTAGACTCATCTAAAATTGTGGTCGGCTGCTTATACCAATCGATATTTTTTGCAGCATCGCCCCAAAACTGAGTCGGATTATTAGTTGATAAATCGTATAGCTCTTGATAGCTCATACTCCCCTCCAATTGGTGTATGGACTGATGGATTCAATGAGTTTTAGGTCGCTGAATATCGACATCTAAACTCAAGGGTTTTTATTCTAAAAGTGAGTATAGGATATTTTGATAGATAAATAAATAGCTATAGTAACTATAAATATAAGTAATGGTTTTTTGTATTGATTTATAGATAAATTTATTGGCGGTATTTTAAGACAGATAAGGAGTCTAAACTTGATGGGCTTTGTGCTTCGCTCAGTATGCTTATGTTGCATAATAGAAAAACGAGCAAGTAAAATTCAGAATCTAAGCACTGAGACATTTTTGCTGATTCTGACAAACAAATATTCAGGATTATTCAACAACAGCCACATTATTTTATGATATACAATTAATTAGGGACTGTTCAGTCATCATACCAAAATTTTCAAGAAATGGTAACTCCGTAAGATTAAATATTAAATTTCTTATTTATCAGACTTTTCAAACTGGATAATTTATAGTTTTCTAACTTTGGTAATAACAAAAGCGGCAAGCCAACATCCTGCAAAATCGAACTGACAAAGTTTAATCTCAACTTTTCATTTAACCCTATCTTTTTGGATTTGAACATTATTAATCCTATCCACTGTTTTTGCTTAATATCAAAAATCGCAAAATCTATTTGATATTGTTGTAAACGATTAAATGCGGGTGCATCATCGGTTGTGACAAAACGCGCCAAATTCAATTCATAAAAAATCACATAACGACGTGGTAACAAGACTTGTAAAGCGACAAATAAAGGTAATTTATCTGATGTTGGCCAATTTAAATTAAGTTGATAATCTATATTGATAGACTCAATTTTCAAAAGCTGGCTGTGAGGATATTCAGTGGCAATGATGGCTGATTTTTGTTGGCCACCATATAATTCAACATCGGGCAATTCTGATTTGAAACGATTTTGATAACTAAAAAAAGCGACCAGACGAGATTTAAATGGCGTATTGAGTATCAGCAAAAAACTGACGATTAAACATAAAATGATACCCAATACGATCCACCACATAATTATTCCGATTTTAATAAATCATAATATGCGCCATCAGAAATATCAGTCCATGCTTGATGATCCGCTTGGAATGCCTTGAATGCCTCATATATTTTTTTGAATTTAGGGTCTTTTTCAGCTTCTTCCGTTAAAGTAATTTTGGTTAAACGTCTTAACTCATCTAATACCACTTCAGGTAATGGAATTACTTCAACATTAGGTTTTGCGGCTAAATCACGTAAAGATTTAATATTCAAACCTTCAAATTCTGAATACATCCATTGGTTTAAGGCTTGTGCTGCGATTTCAACCATTTTTTGTAAATCAGCAGGCAAAGAAGCCAAAGCCTCTTTATTTACAATGAGTTCTAACACTGTACCGGGTTCATGCCAACCGGGATAATAATAATATTGCGCAGCACGATATAAACCTAAACGCTCATCATGGAAAGGGCCTACCCATTCTGTCGCGTCAATTGTGCCACGCTCTAAAGCTGTGTAAATTTCGCTGCCTGCTAATAATACAGGTGTACCGCCCGCTTTAGCCAATACTTTACCGCCAAGCCCAGGGATACGCATTTTCAAACCTTTCAAATCATCAATTGATTCAATTTTCTTATTAAACCAACCTGCCATTTGCACTCCTGAATTACCCGCAGGATAAGGTACAAGATTGAATGGCTCATACATTTCACGCCATAACTCTAAACCGCCACCTTGATAAAACCATGAGTTCATGCCTTTCGCCGTCATGCCAAAAGGTACAGCAGTCATAAATTGAGCAGCAGGTACTTTACCCGCCCAATAATAGGCAGCACCATGTCCCATTTGCACTGTTCCCTGTGAAACAGCATCAAAAGTTTGTAATGGTGGCACTAACTCTCCACCTGCAAATACTTTAACTTTTAAGCGGCCGCCACTCATTGCATCCAAGTCTTGGGTGAACTTTTCTACACCTTGTTGAAAAACTGGGAAGCTAGGTGGCCAAGTGGTGACCATTTTCCAATTATAAACTTGTGCTGTATCTGCTGCTTTTGCTTCATCTGCATTAGTGATTGCAGTGGTATTTGATGCAGATTCTTGTTGACATGCACCGAGCAATAAACTGCTACCCAACAATGCAAATAAACTCCATCGTTTAAGCATGGTATCTCCTCCAATTTGGTTTGAAATAACGCCTATTATTTTTAGAGCTGGCCGCCCCAAAAGTCACTATTATTTTGAATAATTAGTTAGTGTAATATGCAAGAATAAGCATGGCATGAGGGCAAATCACAGTCAAGGTGTTTTCAGGCTATTATGAAGCGTATTGTTTTTAGAAACTGTAACAATCCAAATAGTTCATTTCGTCTATTTAAATAAAAGGGTTAAATATGTCGCCACAAGAAGCTAAAAACTTAGTGTTTCAGCATTGGCAATATTTAAATCAATTAGCACACAAGCGATTTCCTCAAGACAATCAATTAGCTGAACAAGCTATCGATTATGTGCTAGAGCAGTTGGAAAAAAATGATTGGCGGCGGGTTTGTCAATATGAAGGTAAGGGGTTTACGGCTTTTATTACCGTCACAACAAACCGTTTATTGATTGATTTTGGCAGAAAAGTAGGTGAGATTCCTTATATACCTTCGTGGATTCAACAGGCTGCACCCGCTTGGAAACAGGTTTTTTTGTTATTACATAAAGGTGAAGCTAAATCTGAAATTATTCATAGAATGACTGAAGCTATGGATATTGAAGTCCAAACAGTGACTAACATGATTATCAAAATCGAACAAAAACAGAAATTTAAAACTAAAACAACACAAATTGAATTGGAACAGCTTGAAAATATAAAATCAGAAGCCCCAGACCCAGAGCAAGATTTAAATCAGTCTGAATATAATGCTTGGTTTAATATTATTTTTCAGACTTTAAAACAAGAAAATACAAAAATAGAATCAAAAAAACTAAAATCACTTGCAGATAACTTACAAAATTATATTACCTTAACATCAGAAGAACGCCTATTTTTACTGATGATTTATCAAGATGAACTCTCCATTAGTGAGGCTGGACGTAGATTGGATTGGAATCAAAATCAAGCAGCAGGTAAACATAAACGCTTACTCGCTCGCTTACAAACAGGTTTTGAGAAATCTGGACTGATACAGGATATAAAGTTATTGCTACAATAATGGATAAAATTATGCACACGCAACGTTTACTCGCATTGGTGAGTTTAATCGCTCAGAAGCCCATTCAACAGCAAGATTGTTTATCTGATGAACAACTGATTGGTTTTATTAATCATGAGTTAACAGGTCGTGCATTGCATCAGGCTCGACAGCATTTACATGCGTGTCCAGATTGTTATCGTGAATGGCAGGATAGTTGTGATTTGATGATGGATACGCCTAATATCAATCTTCATAAAAAAACATATTGGGCAGAACGATTAGGTGATTTATTCAGTATTAAATTGATTTTTACAGCCGCGAGTGCATTTGCCAGCATTATTGCTATTGTGTTGCTTTTACCTGTTTTTTATCAAAATTCACTACAACAGCAAATTAATCAATCTTATCAGCAATTAGCTTCGTTCTCTGCCGAACAGATAAAAATGACAAAGATGGATGATGTAGCAACAGGATTTAGTTTTGCGACATCTGAGCCATTAACGCCACAGCAACTTGCCTTTCAGCAGGGTGTGGATGCAGGCTATGGTTTATTAAAACAATCAAATCATCTTCAACAAGAAATAACCAAGCTCAATTACTATGAATTAGGACGTTGGATTACATTATTAGATCAAGCGACACAAACAGATACAGAGCTTCCCATACAATTTTGGCAACAGCAACAATCTATTTTGCAAGCAGTTAGGCAGGATTTTATAAATGATAGTTACGTAATACCGCATTTAGATAAATTAGCGAATTTTTTAGAACAATTACCCAATTCTGAACAACCACATTTGTATGATAAATTATATCGTTATATCGATTTCATTAAGCAAGATTTAGGGTATAGATAATCCTGTTTAGAATAGCCAATTCTCAGCGGCTTTTATTTTTGTGACGGCGGGGAATTGGAATTTCTTTTGATGATGATGCAGGTTCATATGCTTTTAAGCCCTTATCACCTGTGAGTATTTCCACGCTATAACTCATTGAGTCATAATATTCTGCCACATGTTTAATCGTTGCATCGCCAATCGCTATTTTCTGAGTAGCTAAATTTGGCCATTCTTTTGCGAGTCGTCTTAAATTATTTTCTTCACATAATAAATTTGAGAAAGCCCCCCAAGGAGTTTGCCCATCGAGTGCTTTTAACAAAATATCTGAAAGTTTTTGCGCTAATTCATAGCGGTTATAACAACCTGCTTGTGCAATGTGATTGCCTGTTTCAATAAGACTAGCAAGTGGAAATATAAACGTTGTGCCTTGTTGTTCTTCATCGGCAAGCTTTTTATCAATACGGGCTTTATCCCATACGTCGTTCTTTGAGCCACTTGTTTTTTTACTTGGCACTTCCAACCATACACATAAAATACTGGTATCAATAATCAGCACTTTACGCATGTTTTGCTTCCTGTATTTGTAAACTTTGCTCTAAGTCACCTCTGGTTGTAATTGTACCCAGAGAGCCAGAAGCCATGAGTTTAGGCAGGTTATCCAGTTCATCCAGTGGTGTGATTTTGCTTGCACCTGTTTTGGGATCACGATGTACAACTTGTACAAAAGGCATCATTTCAGGTTCTAAACCGTCGAGTAACGCAGGATTATGTGTTGTGACCAATATATCAATATTGCGTTTCGCGCCGATTTCACGCATGGCTTGAATCAGTAATTTCATCCGAGAAGGGTGTAAACCATTATCCACCTCTTCAATCACTAGAAGGCTCTCTTCTGGGCGGGTTAGCAAAGCAGTTAAAATGGCTAAAAAACGTAGTGTGCCATCAGACATACTGTGTGCATCAATGATTTGGGTTTTGCCTTCAATCCATTCTTCTTCACAATATAGCATCGCATCACTACCCAAACGTCCGACAGGTTCAGCCCAAACTTTTCTAATGTCTTTTTCTGGTAAATGGTTCAAGTATTTTGATAAAGTTTGTTCGATTTCAGTTTTATGTTGTTCAGAAAGTGCAGCAAGAAAACCTGCTAAATTGCTAGCATCAGGCAGTAAGTTTTGACTAAAACGAGAGTAATTACGTATTTTTGAGGGGATGGGGTCGTATACAAAAATGCTTTTTAATACAAATGCATTTAAATCAATATTAGCCTCTTTATGTAATACCCCCAAATCAAGGGATAAAAATTCTAACTTAAGGAGTAAATTTTTAAATTTATATTCAATTATTCTTATATAGTCCGCGTCCCTATTAATACTATTACTGCTTATATTATCTATATCGTTTGTTGTCCACTTCATATTTTGAGAATTACTATTATTTAGCAAATCATTTATATCATCTATTAATTCTTTAGTGATTTTCTTAGCTGTTTTTATAAAATAAGAGCTACCCTCTTTTACACAAGAAAAAGAAATTTCTAGTTGCTCCAATAAGCGATTAAAACTATCAATAGTCTCCTTAAAAAAAATTATTCGCTCTCTTGTTACTATAAGGGGAATACCTTTTTGAAGTATACTCTCTAATGTACTTTCTTCAGACATATCAGAAAAACTATTTTCTATTTTTTCAAAGTGTTCTGTAATCACAGAGCTAAAAGCAGAATCATAATTTAATATGTCTTTTTCATTAGATATGTTCGTTAAATCTGCACTTATAAAACTTGTTATTTCTATTGATTTTTTAGTGAATACTTTAAATTCTAAATTTTCAACAATTCGTGTTACCGAAATTTGAAACTCATCATGCGGTTTCATTGCAGCCCATTCCGCACCACCACGTATTGGCGCGACTGATTCATTGCCATTTAACGCTGTTTGAACATCCAAACCATTGGCGATACGCTGCAAAAAAACTAACGCATCCAACACATTTGATTTACCACTGGCATTTGAACCAATCAATATTGTCAACGGATCAATATATAACGTGGCATCCTCAAAACTTTTCCAATGTTGTAAACGGATTTCTTTAATCACAATAATGACCTATCTAAAATACAACTTTATCGTAAATATCTTGGACTTTAATTTCAGCTTGTACACTGGTTAATTGCAGCACTTGCTCTGCTTGATTCAAAACAGTTAACAGCCATTGATTCGGATTTTGACGCTGATAATGTTCAATTTGGTATTTTTCCTGAGAAACGAGAATATAGTCCTGCACTGTTTCTAATTGGCGATATAAATTGGCTTTTTTACCACGATCATATTTTTCAGTGGATTCAGATAATACCTCGATAATAATCGCTGGATTCAGCAATATATCTAAGTGAGTATCTTCAAATTCAGACGCTCCACACGGCAACAATATCAGGATAAGTGTAATCATTTTGATTTACTTTTACCCGCATATCGCTACTGTAAACTTTGCAATCACACTTTTTGAACGTAGATAAATTCAAGAGCACAAAACCTGCTCAAACTAAACAAGTTTTGCACTCCAAAATATTAAGGGGCTGGCACACGCAACTTCATGGCAGGATCACCGATTAAGACCAGATTACTTAAAATGTCTTTACTCGCGCCATAACTGAACGTGAGGATTTTAGAGGAGGTAATGACATCTCCTAATCGTGTTTCTCCATCAATAAAAACGCTACGATACCATTGGTCATTCAATAATTGATATTCCCATAAATAGCCTAAACCAGCAGATGAGAAAGTTGCTATACCACCTTTATTTTCAATAGTGACAAAGTTTTCACCCAGTGAGTCTTTACGCATATCACTAAAATACGCATTCAAACAATTCAAAGCCATCATAAAGGTATATTTGCCTTCATTTTCAAGTAGTGATAAATCTTCATTTTGAAACAACTCAGATTTAGCCCATAACTCAATATGTCCATGGCCAATATATTGTGTAATTGATACACCTTCATTAATGTAATCAATCAATTGCTGTCTTGCTGTAGCCGTATCTGTGCCATAAGAATCCAAATACACTTTATAAGCAAAAGAGCGACGTTTTTCTAAAAATAACTCCAATTGATCGTTAGCGGCCTCAAACTCCGTACCATGATCGGCAATAAATAACACTCTTCTGGATGGGTCGCTAGGATCATTTTCATAAGTTAACAGCTTATTAACAACTGTCGTCACTTCAGCGACTGTTTTTGCGGGTAAACGCCCAATCGCCATATCGGCCAGCTCATCATCACCGTCAACGCTGACAAACCAATTATCATCAGGTGTCACTCCATAACGGGTATTTGTGAAATGGGTAGGAACAAGCGTATGTTTGCTGCCATCTTCCTCATATTCATCTTTATATAAAAAGGTCGCTGTACCCAATAGCACAATATAACGCGGCGTAGGTTTTGCCCAATGCTGATAAGCATAACTAAGGAAATCTTTAATCGCTTGTGGACTGGCTAAACCATCACCAAATTCACGATAAATTTCATCGACTGTCACAACGGATGTTCTAAAACCCTGATTTTGCCGATGGGTAATTAAAGGCTGTGCTGCTTCCTGATATTCAGGAATAGTAATCATAATATAATCAGCCCCTTGTTGCGCATTACGTAAGCGTGGTGCAGGGTCTAATTGCATATCAGCAGTGGCCTTAATTCGCGTATTAATCAAAGCATAATAAGTCCGCTCACCCTCTACAACAACATCAAAGGTGGCTTGATAATCGTCCTCTGGCATTTGGGCAATCGTTGGATTGAGAATTTCTTTAATATGATACGGATCAGTAATGTCATAAATTGAAATGGTTTTTAAATTAAACCCTCGCACCGCGACTTGATAACGTTCACCTGTACCTTGCAAAGTGAATTTCAACGTACTATTACGCGCTTGGAATTGACGTGGAAAATCTAACTCAATCCAGTCTAAATAACTCACATCGCTCTCAGCACCTGTATCTTTAGGCGCATTAAGGGCAATTTCATTGGTTTTCTCAATTAAAGCACTGGTATTAAAAGGCACTTCTGCAATATGGTATTCATCACCATTCCAATAAGTATCCCCAATTTCAGTCTCATTTACAGAAAAAACAAGGTGGTGATTTGGATATGGTGGAGCGGTGGAAGCACCTTGTAAAGCAAATCGTAACGTTGCTTGTGGCTCGTCAGCGACGTAAGCTGAATACACATTGACATAAGCTTTTTTGGTCACAGGTGCGAACATATTGAACCAAAACCAATAATCTTGCTCAGGTGCATTAGGGGTTTCTGTCCAATACGTGCCATCTTTTTCATAATGCAAACTTTCCATAAAATAAGGTTGCACGATACCCGTGCCTGTAACCGTACCATCAAGGAAATTGCCCAATTTTACAGGTTCATCGTAAGCACTTATTTCAATATCATTGTGTGTTTGCTCTAACTGCCAGCAATCTAAACGGAAAATACTGGTATCTGTATACAAATCTTTATAATTATTGGCATAAAATTCAATCACATCACCCTCACTAAATTGGCGTGGGTTTTTCGCAATCACTAAAGGCATGATTTGCTGGTCTTTAACATATAAAATAAATTGGCCTTGTTTTAAACAAGTTTCAGGCATCCCAGCTTCAAATAACTCACTATATTTAATACGATAAACTGCTTTTGCATCAATTTCAAAACTGACAGTATAACGTTGTGGTGAAAAATCACTGGAAGCAAGGTCACCATCTGCTCGTTCTGGGCGTTGACGTGGCATATAACCATTAATAGTATTGTGTAAAATATCATCAAAATTGGTATTGTCTGAGCGAGTTTTACGCGTATTATCTATAGGTGGCAATGATTCGCTAAAAGCCAAACGAAAACGCAAACTGCTTAAATAGTGCAAACTATTATCCTCAGCATTCCAACGTGCTGGATGCACTTTGACTTGGATAACAGACTCACCTCGAAGCGTGGCTCGTGCACCTAATTCTAACCAAGTTTGTGGATAAAGTTGATTGGAGCGGTAAGCTTGCTCATTGAGAATAAATTGTTCACTGATCTCGCCAGAATCTAAGGCCACAGGCTGTGGCACAGGATAAATGTCAGTAGTAGTAATAAGTGTATTTTCAGTGAATTGCACATCTTCGATGCTGACATCACCCGCAGCAGGCACTTGCACCAATGTCGCTAACATCGGCAATTCTGGATAACCTACTTCTTTGGTTTTTGCCCATTGGTTAATCACAATGCGTTGATAAGTATTTTGATCATCTGCAATGATTGTTTGTAATGGGTTAGAAAGGTCTGGTAATTGCATTTCAAACTCAATCCAGTCTGAGCCCCGATCCGTAATAACCAAATCTTGAGCCCAGATTGAGCTGTGATAAAGCAAAATTAACAGTAAGATAAAACGTTTCATAATCATAATCCTAGTAAAAATCAAAATCTGTTAGCTATAAAGTATAGCAATAATAATATAGTCAATTTTAAGTTTTTGCTGGATAAAAACGGCTAAACGGTGACATTTAAATGACAAGTATTTTGTATTTTTATAGATTATAGGGGTTTTTATAGATAAACATGGATTAAACCATTAACTTTAAGAATACCAAAATCTTTAACTAATTGTTTATTATTAAATATAAGGTTAGATAGTGGTTTTATTTCCATTTGAATTCACCTTTCAACAATAACAAATATCCATTAGTCTCAACATAGATTGATAATGCTGAGAACAACTTGATACTGTAAATATGTAAAATTTAATTTTGCGGCAGGCAGCAATCATACCGACCATATAATTCTGTATTTTTAATTAATTTAATATTTTATTATGAGAGGAAGCTTATCATGGGGGAAGCCATGCCATACTATAACTATACACACTCACTACGAAGTTTACGCGTGCCTATCTTAATGTTAGTGATGCTCACACTATCGAGTTTTGCCGCTAGCGTGCAAGCAAAACCTGAATTGGCCTTGCAACAAATTGTCAGCAAAGACACGGTGCTTGCTGGTGAACAATTTTCTTATATTCTGCGTTATCGCTGCGCCAGTACAACTGAACATTGTGAAAATGTAAAAATCAACATGACGTTGCCAGCCGAGCTACAAAATAAAATTTCTCAAGGCATTACACCACATATTGAAAGTTATAGTTACCGCTCTTGGAAACGAGAAGCCGAATGGATATTTAAACATCCTCTACCCGCAGGTTCTACAGGTGAATTAAGTGTTTTAGTTAATTTTCCTAATGGTTCAACAGCAGATGGCACAACGATTAATACTGAAGCGACAATGAATGCCGATAATGCTGATAGTGTTATCAGTAATCAAGTCAGCGTGACAGCGCAAGCTCAGCCTGAAGTGACCTTTATTAAGCAAAAAACGGGTGGCAGCTACTTAAATAGCGATGTGACTTATAGACTGAAAGTGTGTAACAAAAATACTCAAGGTCGCTTAAATTATAATAATTTAACCCTAGTTGATACTTTATTTGAAGGGGCACAATTTGTTTCTGCCACGAATGATGGTAGTTATAATGCAGACACACATACTGTTAGTTGGGCTTATAATAATTTAGCGATTGGTAAATGTTTCCAACCTTACGTTAAAGTTGTTTATCCTACGGAAATATTCAGCGTGGAAACCGAGGTCACTAATATTGCTGAAGTTACAGGCACTTTTGTTGGTGGGCTTGAAATTGTATATCAAGATTCGATTTCTCACATTTTAAAAGTTCCAACAGGTGTTGGCTCTGGCCGTTTAGATGCGTGGAAACAAGGCTATAGCAAAGCATTGATTGGCCAAACGATTTATTATGGTTTTTATCTAAAAAATGCGGGTAGCTTTGGCATTCAAGATTTAAGTGTTGTAGACCCAATTCCAGCTCAAATTGAAGTGACACGTATTCATGTTGGCAAAGGCAATAAAGCTGACATTCCTGTAAACGTGGCTTATCAAACTAACGTCCAAACTGAATGGGTGGATTTAAGTGGCAATCCTTATGTCACACCGCCACGTCATTACATTACTGTTGATAGCTTAGGATTAGCTGACGGTGAATATATTACTTATTTGCGTTGGTCAATGGACACTATTCCTATCGGTTATAAAGCGATCGGAAATTACAAATCGGATTGGAGTGGTTTTCAAGCTAAAGTATTACCAACAGCACGTAATGGCCAAGAAATAACGGTCGGTAATCAATTCTGGAATCGAGCACAATTGAGCTACCATTATGAAGGTCAAGAAAACATTGTTAATCGTAGTTTGAACCGTAAAACAACAATTATTGCAGCCCAAGCCAAACCCTATTTATATAAATCTTTGAAAACCAATTCAATGATTAATCAAGGTGAAAATGCAAAATTTGAGTTACGTTTGAAAAATAACGGTAATACAGGTTTAATCAATCCCGTTATCACTGACCTCTTAGTATCCGACTTAAGCTATGTGGGTTGGACTGTGACCAGTAAACCAAGTGATGCACCATTGCCACAATTTGGTATTGAAGATAATCGTTTAGTTTGGTCTTGGGATGGTGATAGTGCTTATAGCTTGCAACCGGGAAAACAAATTAAAGTATTATTAACAGTTAATGTCAGCGATAAAGTTAGCGGTGTTGTTGAAAACCGTGCTTATACTCACAGTGCAGACCCAGATAGTAATCTCTTATTAAGTAGTTGTAACGCACGCTTAGTTGACGTAAATGATATTGATACTGATGGCAATATTGAAGAACAAGTGTGTGCTTCTAACAAGGCCAACTTCTCTGTTTCTTCTGTTGCGGCAATGGATGCAGTTAAATGGGTCAAAGGTCAACTTGATAATGAATGGCATCGCTATCCAAATAGTGGTCGTACAGTTTTAGCAGGTGGTTTGGATTATCGTTTAATTATGACCAATATTGGTAATGTGCCAATGAGTGATGTGGTTGTGATTGATATTCTGCCATTTGTAGGCGACACAGGGGTGATTGATTTACAAGGTCGTGACTCACAATGGACACCTCAATTAATCGGTGCAGTACAAGCCGCCAATGATGTTGTAGTTTACTACAGCCCTGCCCAAAATCCGTGTCGTGATGAAGTGTTGAATCCAAGCCCAGCCGATTGTGAAGACCCACAATGGAGCACGATTTTACCAGCGGATATTACCAGCGTGCGTTCATTGAAGTTTGATTTTGGTGATGTGATTATCGAACCTGGTGACGAGTTAAAATTAACATGGCCAATGACTGCGCCTATTACTTCACCTATCGGCACAATCACTTGGAACTCATTCGGTTATGCTGCAAAACGGGCTGATTTAGGGACTTATTTATTACCATCTGAACCGATTAAAGTTGGTATTGAAGTGGAAGATTTCCAACCTGCGATTTATGGTGATTATGTTTGGAACGATGAAAATGGTGACGGCATTCAAGATGAATCTGAAACAGGGGTGAATAATGTTCGGGTTGAATTATATAAACCGGGGACAGATGGCATTGTTGCCACCAATGATGATGAGCTTATTGGCTTCACTTTAACTTCGAATAGTGCTGAAGGCACACCGGGTTTTTACATTTTCTCTAATCTCAAACCGGGAGCTTACTTTGCTAAATTCTATCCACCCGTCGGTTATGGTATTTCGCCAAAAGACCGTGGTGATGATGATTTAGTTGATTCTGATGTTAATCCAGATACAAATCTTGTTCGTGTGACAGTATTAGATGCTGAAGAACGTGATTTAAGTTGGGATATGGGTATCTTTGAAAGTGGTAGTGCTGCATTAGGTAACTATGTATGGTTTGACAAAAACAAGGATGGTCAGCAAAACGAAAGTAGCGACAAAGGCATTAACGATATTACTGTGACGCTTTATCAAGATAATGGTGATGACGTAGCCAATGTTGAAACCGATACTTTACTTGCAATCACCCAAACCACGAATGATGTGAATGGTTTACCAGGTTTTTACTTATTCGATGAGTTAGACCCTGGTCAATACTTTGTTCAATTCAGCTTGCCAGAAGACGCTTATTTCACCACTCAAGGCGCGACAGGCAGTTCTGATGCAACTGACTCCGACCCTGATAGCAATGGTGTGACTGAAATTGTTAGCTTAACCAATGGTGATTATGATCCAACTTGGGATGCAGGTATTGTGTTACCAATTGGTGAATTAAACTTAGGTAATCGAGTGTGGTTCGATGATGACAAAGATGGTATCTATACTGCGGCCAATGAAGAAGGTATTAACGATGTGAAATTGAACTTATATCGCGATACCGATGGCAATGGTGAATATACTGTAGACGTTGATAAATATCTGACCTCAACCACCACTTTCACTAAAGATAGTGTTGAAGGTTACTATATATTCAAACAATTGATTGCAGGTGATTATATTGTTCAAATCGATCATAGTAACTTCCGTAAAGATGCTGCTTTAGAAGGTTTGATAAGCAGTTCAGGTGCAGCCGATACCAACGCACACATCGATCATGATGACAATGGTGCTGAAGTCAGTGGCTTAGGGATTATCAGTAATGCGATCCATTTAGATGAGCCGCCAGAAGGTGGTGAGTATAGTGACTTAACTGTCGATTTTGGTTTCCATACGGAAGAAGATGATGGACAGTTACCTGTCAGTTGCGATAACCCTCAAGTATACGCATTGCAAGATCATCGTTTAAATGACAGCCAGTTCTTTACAATTGATCCAACTACTTTAGCCGTTGCACCATTGGGTAATGTTTACGCTGGTTATGACATTGAAACCTTAGATATTCATCCGCACAGCAATAAATTATATGCAGCATCAGGTGATGACCCAGCAGAAGGCTATCCAAATGGTTTCTTATACAATGTGAATCCTGAAACAGGTGAAGTGCTTCCATTAGGTTCAACAGGCTTAGGCGAAGTGTCTGCGATTTCATTTAATCCAGATGACGGTACTTTGTGGGCATGGGCTGATGGTGAAGGCTTATTCCAAATTACATTTGATGCAGGTGTGATTGTGGTTACTCCCGTGTTAACGTCTACTTTGAAAATTGAAGGCTTAACTTGGGATAGTAAAGGCAAAGCATTATATGCAGCGGTCGATCAACAACTTTGGGTTTGGAGTCCTGAGACCTCACAAGCAACATTAGCGTGCGACTTATTACCAGGGCAAACTGAAGCTTTAGAAATGATTGATGGTGAAATCTTGGTATTTGGTATCCATACGGGTTCTGATTTAAATATTTACGCATGGAATGTCAATGATCTTCAAAATTGTCAAACTGAGTTCGAGGTACATGTACAAACTGACTACAATGACATAGAAGGTATTACA
>JADGDW010000207.1 GCA_016744725.1 Candidatus Albibeggiatoa sp. nov. BB20
CTTAATATTAACTGTGTTTCGACTTGTCCCTGCAAGATGTTAGACGAAATCTTCATTTTTCGGCTGCCAACCCCGTCAACAATAAAATTAAGTCCTATCAGCTCATGCAAATGCCCACGTACACTCAAATTACTTAAGGTCAATGCCGCATTTCGCAAACTAATGCCAATCATACCTCTTCTGTAATTCTGTGGAACAGGGTCTGAAGGATATAACAGCATTGTGTATATGCCTTCTTGGAGCGTTTTTTCAGATTGATAAAAAGTGGAGGTGTTTGCAGACTTGCCATACAACAACTTGCCGTAAAAACTACCTGCTGATTGATCATATAACACTTGGTAAAAATCAGCTTGAGGCGCAAAAGCTGCACCATTTGCCTGAATGACATAATCAAGCCCTTCTACATAGGGTTGCATATAAGCTGTACCTGAATTTTCTAGGATAAACCCAAGCACTACGTCTTCAGCACCGCCGCGTGAAATACCGTGCCCACTAAAATTTAAAAAACTCAATTGATTAGCGTTTGCTTCTTCTCTATCTTTAACATATTGCTTTTTAGAGACTATCACTTCACAGTATTTATTTTTATAGATATAAATCCTTTTGTTTTTATCGCCGTCATTACTACAATCAGCATGACCTGACCAATTTGCGTCATAATCATGAATAGTCAGACCTACATCTGTTTTTATATCAACAATTTCCAAATCAACAGATAAGTCTGTATTAAAAGCGTATGAGCATACGCCCTGTCCATATTGGCAATCAATACCAACATTAGGTGCAACAGAGCGAATATGTACTTGATCACCTGCTACAGAGAGTGTGTATTGTTCTATCTCTGGTACTGTTTTGAATTCAGGCCCGACATGGGATGCTGCACAATCTCCACTACTATCGATAAACCGACCATCATCACACTTTTTTAAGCCAACGCGATAAGCATTAAACCTGATAGCATCATTGACACTTGAACAAGCAAAGTATTCATTGGACTCAGTGATATTCTGAAAGTAATAAGTTGTCTCCCCATTAAATTTACCTCCACAGGCTGCATTAAGCGAAACACTATTATCATTTTCATCCTTACAAGAAGACTCAGAAAAGATATATCTCCCTGATTGTACATCATTCGAATATGATAAAAATTGGGCATCTGGTTCAGTTTTATCAGTTCCATTTAGGTAACATCTACATGACTCAGTTGTCGTTGTCGAACTGTCCAGAGATGATTCCCCAGCATAAAAAGCAGACTTTTCTACACTTGCAGTTTGAGGTATATCTAAACAAGAGGCAGCAAAGGTTAGAGGTGGAGACAGCAGAACAATCCAGCCAAGCAGAAAAAATGAGTATGGCTTTCGCCGCAAGAAATGAGAAAATAAGTAACGCATAACATATCTTTTAAATTAAAACCATTTATCGAAATGATAAAATCATGCAAATAATTTAAGCACTTAAAAGCGTATTTGTCTATGACTGTAGCGATTTATTTCCATGCTTATAGGTATTGCATTATTTGATAGTTAAAAGTGGCTTTAAGAAAATAAATCAAGATGTCATAACAAACTTTGAAATTATAAATCTTACTTATTTTGTATCTGATTTATATTAGCATTTCCTTATTTCTACCCAATAGTTAAGTGATTTTTGAGTCTGTGACTTAGTACAAAAACTAAACTTATTACCCATTTATGCTTAATTTCTCATAAGTTGTAATTTTCTTGTCATAAATTGCTTGACGCATCGACATTTACTCAGTACTTTATTGCGTTGCAGCAAACTTATAGTAATCCTAAAAAAATTTTATAAATTTATTAAAGAGGTGGACATACATGGCAACGCATAAGCGACCTCTGTCGCCGCATCTTGGCATTTACAAGCCGCAATTGACATCTTTTATGTCTATTTTGCATCGCGCTACGGGTGTTTTTTTAGCAGTGGGCTTATTACCACTCACTTATTGGTTATATAGCATTTCTCTAGGCCCAGAAGCTTATGAGCAGGTGCAAAGTATTGTTGGCTCTCCTATTGGCTTAATCTGTTTATTTGGCTGGTCATTTGCCTTATTTTATCATCTCTGTAACGGTATCCGTCACTTGTTATGGGATGCAGGTTTTGGCTTTGATATTAAAACCGCTTATACAACAGGCTATATCGTTTGGGTTGCGGCATTTGTATTAACAGCAAGTGCGTGGGCACTCGCGGTGATGCAGGGGACTTTATAATGAAAAGACTTTTCGACAAAGAAACCAGCTACCGTAGCCATTTAGGTCAAGTGCGTAATTTAGGTTCATCGCACAATGGTACGCATCATTTTATTACCCAGCGTTTAACAGCAATTGCCTTAATTCCCTTGGTTTTTTGGTTTGTTTACTCTTTGATCTCAATTGCAACCTCGAATCATGCGGAGGCCGTCGCTTGGGTCAATTATCCACCTAACACCGTTTTATTCTCAATCTTAATTCTTGTGTTGATCCATCATGCACACTTAGGTTTGCAAATGGTGGTGGAAGACTATATTCATACCTCGGTAATGAAAGCACTAATTACGGTGGGTTTGAAATTCTTCATGATTGCCTTAACGATTGCTTCTGTCATTGCAATTTTCCGTATCATCTTTGTTTTTGGAGGATAAGCCAGCATGTCATCAGCATACAATATTATTGACCATACTTATGATGTCGTGGTTGTCGGCGCAGGTGGTGCAGGCTTACGCTCAACCTTCGGTATGGCAGAGAAAGGCTTAAAAACCGCTTGCTTAACCAAGGTATTCCCAACCCGTAGCCACACGGTTGCGGCGCAAGGTGGTATGAGTGCCTCATTAGGCAACATGGGTGAAGACTCATGGCAATGGCACATGTATGACACCGTAAAAGGTTCTGACTGGTTAGGCGACCAAGACGCAATTGAATATATGTGTCGTGAAGCTGTTCCCGCAGTCATCGAATTAGAACATTATGGCGTACCCTTCTCACGTACTGAAGAAGGTAAAATTTATCAACGTCCTTTCGGTGGTATGACAACGAATTATGGTGAAGGGATTGCACAACGTACCTGTGCTGCTGCAGATAGAACAGGTCATGCGATTTTACATACCTTATACCAACAATCTTTGAAGCATCAAGCTGAATTCTTCATTGAATATTTCGCATTAGATTTAATCATGGAAGATGGTGTTTGTCGTGGTGTGATGGCATTAAACATGGCAGAAGGCACAATTCACCGTTTCCGCGCCCATACAGTGGTATTAGCAACAGGCGGTTATGGTCGTGCATACTTCTCAGCGACTTCAGCCCATACCTGTACAGGTGATGGCGGCGGCATGGTATTACGTGCAGGCTTACCAACCCAAGATATGGAGTTTGTTCAATTCCATCCAACAGGCATTTATGGCGCAGGCTGTTTGATTACAGAAGGTGTACGTGGTGAGGGCGGTTACTTAACCAACTCTGAAGGCGAGCGTTTCATGGAACGTTATGCACCGAATGCGAAAGATTTAGCGTCTCGTGACGTGGTGAGCCGTTCAATGACCATGGAAATTCGTGATGGTCGTGGCGTAGGTGGCGATACAGATCACATCTTCTTGAACTTAATGCACTTAGGCCCTGAAGTCATCGGCGAACGTTTACCTGGAATCGCAGAATCTGCGCGTATTTTCGCAGGCGTTGACGTGACTAAAGAACCTATTCCAGTCATTCCTACAGTTCATTACAACATGGGTGGTATTCCAACCAACTATCATGGTGAAGTGTTAACCCTTAAAGATGGCGACCCAGATTCAGTGGTACCGGGCTTAATGGCAATTGGTGAAGCGGCTTGTGTATCTGTACATGGTGCAAACCGTTTAGGTTCTAACTCCTTGTTAGACATCGTGGTATTTGGTCGTGCTTCTGCAATTCGTTGCTCTGAACTCATTAAAGAAGATCAAGCACATAAACCATTACCAAAAGATGCGGGCGACAACTGCTTGGCGCGTTTAGACAAATTACGCAATGCGAAAGGCAGCACCCCAACAGCAGACTTACGTTTACGGATGCAACGCACTATGCAATCTGACGCGGCGGTATTCCGTACAGGCGAAAGCTTGCAAGAAGGCGTGAACAAAATGGATGAAGTGTATAAAGCATTTGACGACATCCAAACCACTGACCGTTCATTAATCTGGAACTCAGATTTAATTGAAACCTTAGAACTCGACAATTTACGTACTCAAGCGGTTGTGACAATTAACTCTGCATTGAATCGTAAAGAAAGTCGTGGCGCACATGCTCGGGAAGATTACCCTGATCGTGATGATGCAAATTGGATGAAACATACTTTGTCGTGGATTGATGAAGCAGGTAAAGTGACTTTGGATTACCGTCCAGTGCACACATATACCTTGACTGATGAAATCGATTACATTCCACCTAAAAAGCGTGTGTACTAAGGGGATAATACGATGGCTGAATTTAAACTACCTGCCAACTCGGTTGTTAAAAAAGGTAAAAAGGTCAACGAAGCGAAAGGCGCGAAAAACGTCAAGAAGTTTCATGTTTATCGTTGGGACCCTGATACAGGCGAAAACCCACGTACTGACATCTATGAAGTAGATTTAGACAATTGCGGACCTATGGTATTGGACGCATTGTTGAAAATCAAGAATGAAATTGATCCAACATTAGCATTACGCCGTTCATGTCGTGAAGGGATTTGTGGTTCTTGTGCGATGAATATCGATGGCACAAATACTTTAGCTTGTACTAAGGCGATTGATGACATCAAAGGCGATGCGAAAGTTTATCCATTGCCACACATGGAAGTGATTAAGGATTTAGTCCCTGATTTAAGTCATTTCTATGCACAACATGCCTCAGTTGAACCTTGGATGAAAACAGCGACTGCGATTCCACCAGACCGTGAACGTTTACAGTCTAAAGAAGATCGTGCGAAGTTGGACGGCTTATACGAGTGTATTTTATGTGCTTGTTGTTCGACTAGTTGCCCAAGTTATTGGTGGAACGGTGATTTATACTTAGGTCCTGCAATTTTATTACAAGCCTATCGTTGGATTATTGATAGCCGTGACGAAGCGACAGGCGATCGTTTAGACGAATTGGAAGACCCATTCCGTTTATACCGTTGTCATACCATTATGAATTGTACAAACACTTGTCCTAAAGGCTTAAACCCAGCTAAAGCGATTGGTGAAATCAAGAAATTATTAGTCGATAGACGCTAAGATTTTTTAAGTATTATTTGTGATTAAAAAGCCCTTGCTGACTTGGTTGGTGGGGGCTTTTAACTTTTATTATGGATTGAAAATCATTTTATTATTGCCCATAATGCTCTCAATGATATGTTTTAGGAATTATCATGGTATGGGAAGTTGAGTATACAGATGAATTTGGAAAGTGGTGGGATTCATTAACTGAATCAGAACAAGAACGTATTGCTGCTATTGTATCTTTGTTAGAGGAAAGAGGGACTCGACTAGGTTATCCTCAGAGTTCACAAATTAATAGTTCAAAACATGAACACATGAGAGAACTTAGGACTCAATACAGAGGTGAACCCTATCGAATTTTGTATGCTTTTGACCCTAGAAGATGTGCTATTCTGTTAATAGGTGGAAATAAAACTGGAAACAAAAGGTGGTATGAAATCCATATTCCAATAGCTGATAAGCTTTATGATGAACATTTAGACAGTTTAAAATAGCTTGTTTATAGGAGATATTAAAATGGCTAAACCTTTTAAATTACTTAAAGACAAAATGTCAGAAGAGTCTCAACAAAGAGCAGAAGTCCAAAAACGTCTATTATTAGCTGAAATAGCTTTACAAGAAAGCATTGAAGCTCAAAAGATACAAAAAGAACAACCAGTTATTCCTTTTAACAACAATATGTCAAACGTATTAGTTTCAAGTTTAGAATCATGTAGTCAAACTTGTCAAAAAATTTCTTATATAATTCACTCTCACAATGTAAAAGTGAATACATCTCATTCTTCCAACTAATTCATTGAACTATTTATTATGGAACTTTCTATCCAATATTTATGTGATGCTGCAGCCCATGCTTTATCACAACAATCTGCTTATGAAGATAATAAGAAAAAGCTTAATATAAAGAAAATAGGCTTAATGAATAACTCCGTGATTAGTTGTGAATTTTATCCTCATGCAAAAGAATCAATGGATGTTAAGAATGAAATTGCTTTTATTATGGGCTTTTTAGCAAGTTTTTTTAAAGAAGATTTTCGATTTGATTATATTCAAAATTTTGCGGTTAGAGCTTTTACCCTTAATGAAAATGGACAAAATATAGAATTGATGTATAGACGTTAGAACCCTCATGACTTAGGGTCAAGCCTTCATGATGAATTGGAAAGAAATATGCGTGCATGGCAAAGAAT
>JADGDW010000030.1 GCA_016744725.1 Candidatus Albibeggiatoa sp. nov. BB20
CTATTACTCAATCAGATTTCTGGAGCTAGGCGGGGTCGAACCGCCGACCTCTACAATGCCATTGTAGCGCTCTCCCAACTGAGCTATAGCCCCTTCACTTAACGTGAAGACAGCTATTATAGCGATTTACATTTTATTGTCAATAATCTTTTTAACAATCTGTAAATCTTTATTCAATTCAAACGTGCTTCTTAAAACTGCCGCACTGCTTGCTTAAACTGAATAAGCTGTGAAGGTTGCGCATTATACCGAATTTCTAAGTAGAGGCAAGTGATTTTTCTGATTTTTTTCTGATTTTTTAGTTCAATGTGTTCAATGCGATTGGCAAAGTCTTGTGCACCCTCATAAGGCAAGCGTTTTACGCCATACCGAGCAGCAACTTTACGACAAAATTTTAAATACCATTTTTGAACTTCATCATATTTATGTTTAGGGCTAAAATACATCCATAAGGCAATCATAAGTAAAATAGTCGCAACACTGGAAACTAAAGCAACAACCATCTGTTTCCAATGCATAGAACCAAAACCGAGCATTTTTAATAATTGCTGTTGACGTTCAGGCCCATAACCTAACACCCATTGATTCCAGCCATTATTCATTGCATCCCACACTTGTTGCATTTGTTGCCATGCTTGAACCAAACCTGAATTAGCCCCGAATTCAATACCTAACAAAGGACTATATTCTTGAGGGAGTGCAGTATCAATACCCAGCTCAACCCGTTCAGGTGCAACTGCAGCTGTTGGATCAATTCGTACCCAACCCTGATCTTTTAACCATACTTCCGCCCACGCATGAGCATCACGCTGACGTACAATTAAATAATCACCGAGTGGATTCATTTCACCACCCTGATAACCTGTGACAACTCGCGCAGGAATGCCTGCAGCCCGCATTAATACTACAAATGCTGCTGCATAATGTTCACAAAACCCCTGCTGTGTCTGAAATAAAAATTCGTCCACCGTATCATCAATTAACAGTGGCGGATTTAGCGTGTAATAAAATGGCTGCTGATTAAAGTAGTTTAAAGCTTGTTTGATAATCTCTTCTTCATCACGGAATTGCTGTCGCCATGTTTGAGCTAAAGCCCGTGCTTGCTCATGCTTACCTGTAGGCAAACGCAAGGCAATCTGATATTGCTTAGAGTTAATTGACGTTGCTTTATAATCTAAGTAAGAAGTTGCCTTGTAACGGATTAATTGCTGTACGGGGAATTTTGCCAAGATTTGGTAATCTTTGGTCATATTACTGATGGATGCGGGTGCTTGTTCAGGAATATCCAGAGCAAATAACCATTGTTTATTATGTGGCTCGAGCGTCACCGTATAATGATAAGGTAGGCCTTCACGTTCAAACGGTGCTTGTTGTTTATTTGAAATTTGCGCATGACGGTATAAAGCCGTCCATTTTCGTCCATCTGTCCACCATAAAACAGGGCCTCGCCAATAAAGCTGAGATTTTGATGGCATTTCATCATCAAATTTAACCCGAAACGCGATTTCATCTGATTGACTTAATTCGCTAATATTACCCATGGTCATGCTGTCACTAAAGCCTGTTCGACTACTGTGTGCATCTTTGGGTAAACTCCAGAATGGCCCAGCAATACGTGGAAATAAAATAAACAACACCAACATAATAGGAATGGCTTGGATTAAAATCGTGCTGGCTAATTTAAGTTTTTGTTTCACCTTGATTACTTGATTTTGATCGTTAAGACTAATCAATGTTGCGGTAATCACCACCATAACCATGGCCATATACAATGCAGTTGGAATTGATTGGGAATATAGAAAGTTAGTAATAATTAGAAAATAACTGAGAAAACAAACCAGTAGTGCATCACGCAAATTGTGCATTTCTAACATCTTTAAGCCAATCAACACAATAAGCAGTGAAACGCCCGCATCTCGTCCAAAGAGAGTTTGGTAACTTAAATACACCCCAATAAATGTCAGTAGTGCAATGGCAAAACGTAATATGGGTGGGGGCAAAGCCTGTTTGTTTTTGGTTAAATAATATCGCCACGTAATAAGTGCAATAAATACAGGGGCAATCCACCAAGCAAGATGAGCAATATGCGGTAAGGTGACTAAAACTAATGAAAGTAATAGCCATTTTAAAGCGGGTAAGGTGGGATAAAGAGTGCGTTGTTTCATAAGTTCTGATAATTCTAGCGATACTTCGGATAATGTAGGTAATTGTTCTGGCTTTATCAAGCTATGAATTATGAATATAAGGGGGTCGTTACACTATTTTTATCAAAAATGTTGAAACCCATTATATTGACTATAGAGTGGGCAATCCTACACAATTACAGGTATAGCATAATTTGAAATGTAGAATCACCCATTTTGAATAATCGGTTAAACAGGTTTAGGCTGTAAAAAATGTCGTGGTTCATCTGTGGTGTGAATTTCACGTTGTGGGAATGGCATCCGAATGCCTGCAACACGGAATCTATCCCAAATTTTCAAATACAATTGAGACTGCACTTCCAAACAATTCGCTTGCTGCCAATCAACAAAATATTCAACTCTGAAATTCATCTTATACTCGGAAAATTCAGTCAAATAAATTTGATAAGCAGGGTCTTGCAACACACCTTCTTGATGATCCAAAATGTCACGCACGATTTTCTCAGCTGTATGCGGATTAGAATCAAAACCAATACCAAAATTAAGTTGAGATTGAATAATTTGATTGTCACGTGTCCAGTTGGTAAATGAACCCGAAATTAAATCAGCATTCGGCACAATCACTTCCTTGCCATCATCCGTCCCCATGGTCATAGAACGAATTCCAATCCGTCGTACCGTGCCATGACTACCGCTCAACGTCACATAATCACCTGTACGCAGTGGACGTTCTACCAGCAATAAAATACCACTTAAGAAGTTATTCACAATATTCTGCATACCAAAACCGATACCAACACCTAATGCACCCGCAAACACCGTCAATGCCGTTGGATCAATACCCATGACTTTTAGAGTTGCGAAAAACCCAATCAAAATAACCGCATATTGCACAAACACCGATAAACTATGCCGAATACCTGAGTCAGTAATCCCTGCAAAAATCCACCGATAACTGAGGCGATGTGACCAACTCCCTAGCCAAAATACACTCCATACCACAAACACAGCCATAAGAATATTGATGACACGAACCGCATCATTTTCACCTAGATTCACGAGGGGATAATTCAAAATTTTAGAAATATTGTCACGCACTGCAACATCTGAAGACCAGCCCGTAATCCAAAACAACACTGCGATAGCTGAAGCAATTAATACAAATGTGGTGATTTTCTGAATCAATGGAATAATATCTTCAGACCATAATTCAGCAAACTGAGCTTGACTGCGTTGTGAACCAGCCGCTTTTATAAATTGAATAAAATCATCCGCTAAGCCTTGGACAATCAACCAGCCAACCAGCACTAACATAAGCCAACTGACTTGTTGTGCGACGGTCCAACCTAAACTGATATAACCAATAATGCCCATGATTGATACGGTAAGCACAAATACTTGTAATAAGGTTGCTACTAAATTAACCACCCACATCCAGTAAGTACGTTCTGTACGCTGCATGAAATACAATATGAGCTGGCGGATTTGTAATAATGGGAAAAGCAATAAACCAAGTAATAACATGAAGACACTATCAATTAAGTCACGCATAGATAAAGAAAAATTCATTGCGTAACCTTCATATTCGGTATGAACCAGTGATAAGATCAACACCACAATACTCATAAAAAAGATAATCCAGCTTAACTGATGAAATACCTTGCGCCGATTTTCTGGTTTAAAGTCCAAATTTGACAGAACTAACCATACAAAGCTAATGGCTAGTTGCATTCCAACCAAGCTAATAATAAATACCAGCGGCAAAATAACACTCAAATAGGATGGTTGAACAACCCATGCACCTAATAATAATGCGCCTGTCACTGCAAAGGTGATGAAATTGAAATGAATTAATTGAAACAGTAATAAAAAGCTAAATCCTAGAAAACTAGAGCTATCCGCAGGTTTGAGTTTAGAGCGTGTATAAATCACGCTAATAGTCAACAATAAAATCAACCAGCCTGTGATAACCCCTGCTATTTTTATCCACTGTTGTTTCGTTTGGCTATAAAATGCTTGTGCTAAACCATCCCATGAAATTTTAACTTGTTTAAAGAAATGTTTGGGAATTTCGATGGTTTCTTCATAAATAGTCAGCCATTCAGCTTGATTGTTCGGTAACTTACGCAAACGCAACAATGCCTTAGTCATATTTTCTTTGTAAGCAGATTCAAATGATTCTAGTAATTTATCACCGTGTTCCTGTAACTCTGGTAATTTAGCTTCAGATTTTTTTATTGTTTGTTCTAATTCATCTAAAATGGCTTTGGCTTCTTGACTAACCTGTTTATTTACTGTGGCTGCATTTTCGGTACGTTTTTGTAAAATAACTTTCTGTTTATTTAAAACCTCAATTTTGTTATGCCACAAGTCGCCTAGTTTATGCATATCCACTAGTAGGTCTCTTAATTCTTCCATCCGACTTTGTAAGTTTTCTAACCAATTAGGAGAAAATTCAGTGGGAGGAGGCGCATCTACCAATAATTGCCATTGCTCAAGTTGCTCTTTGATATGACGTAATTTTAATTGATTAACTACATGTTGCGCTAATTCATTGGCTTGTTGGATTTTAATTTCTAATAAATGGTGTTGAGATAGATTTTCATCGGTTGCAGATAACTTACTTAATTCCCAGCGTAAATCTGTTGCATGATTAATATGTTGCTGTTGTTCAGCCTGCATTTTTTGTTCAAGTTCTTGCTTTTGCCGTTCATGATATAAAGATTCTAATTTATTATGCCATTCCACAGCCGTGACCAAGTATTTTTCTCTAATTTCAATCTTGCCCTTAATCACTTCCATATTTTTGATTTGTAACGCTATAATTTTTTGTAAATACTGTACTTTATTTTCTTTTACAATCACATGTTTATCTTGAAATTCTTGCAATTCAGGCTCAGCAGGTGGTGTTTTGCGTAGCACTTCTAATTTAGCAATTTCATTTTCTGTATATTGTTGTTCACGTTCTAAATGTGCCTGATTACTTTCAAGTTCCAACTTGAAATTATTGAAATCAACTTCGGTACTGTCTCTATCTAAGCTGGCATCTTCTAGCATTTTAGACAAAGTTTCAGCGGTAGCATCCGATGATTTCAATTGCTTGATTTTTTCTGGCATCTCCTCTTTGGCTTTTTTTACATGCTCACGTTCTATAGTTAACGATGATTCCGCTTCTGCAACCAATTGTTCACGCTCTTTAATCAACTGCATTTGGTTTATTTCGTATGTTTTGGTAAACCAATCTACAGCCAATAAAGTTTCTCCCAGATACAAATTAATTTGCGGTGTTAACAAGTCTAATAACTTTTGATTCAATAAATTAGCTTGTTTTTGATTGCTGATAACCGTTGGAATCAATTCCAATAAAGGCTTCAATTCTTCAGTCAGTTGCTCAGCAGATAATGCTTGCAATTCGGTTAAACGAGCTTCTAAAGTTTTAATATACTCATTTCTTAGCTCTATATCTTTTTTAACTTGTTGGCGTTGAAGTAAAAAGTCATTTAAGTGATGGTTGATTTCTTGGCGTTGTTCAACCGCTTGCTGTACTTCATCATCGCTGAACTCGGTTTTATCTGTGATCGCAGCTAATTGAGTTTTAATTTTTTTTTGTAGCTTAGGTGAGCTTTTGCGGCGTTTTTTGAGTGATGATTGATTATCTTTGATGAGTTTCTGCTGGATTTTGTCCCAATCAGGGGTAACTTCCAGTGCGGGTTTAAAAATATCTGCGTCTTGTTGTTCTGAAGTATCAGGTTCTGCTACAGCAATATTAAGCCATACCAAGCTGAGTAGAATGACGCTAATAAAGTATTTCATGACTAGCCCCTCGAAATTTTATTGAGTTTATCATAGCATATTTGGATTTGGCTCAACACGATTCTGTTGAGTTTAGCTTAAAGGTGATGGATTATGATTTTGCACATATATTGTTGATTTTAAATGGCATTAATTGGGTGGGGGTTGCTTTCACCAAGATAACTTATGTGTGAAAATAGGACTGAATATTAAACTTGTTTAATACCCGCGACTTGCACTGCTAATTTGAGTAATTCATCCCAAACATTTCCCATTGCCATGCCTTTAATAATGCGGTCAATTTGGGCAGTTTGTTTAAGAAAATAATGCCATTTGTGTAAAGAATGACGTTTAATTGCGGTTTTAACCAAGTTTTGGCGATTATTCCAAATACGGTATTTACGGAAGACTTGGTCTGGTGTTTGTCCATTTTGTAGAGCATAAGCAATCTGGGCTAAATTTCTAATTTCTCTATCCAACGCCCAAGTAATTAAAACGGGTTCAAATCCTTCAGCCCGTAAACCATTGAGTTGACGCACACTGCGTTTGATATTACCTGATAGAATAGTATCAACCCAATCAAAGATTTCAAACCGAGCATTATCAGCAACAGTTTCCATAACTTGAGACAATTCAATTTTGCCTTCGCCGTACAATAATTTAAGCTTTTCAATCTCTTGAGAACACGCAAGCAAATGGCCTTCCGAACGTTCTGCAATAAAATGGGCAATTTCTTGATTGGCCTTCAAACCGTGTTGACGCAAACGCTGACCTACCCAATCTGGTAGGCTTTTCGCGTCAATAGGCCATACTTGGATAATGACACCCGCTTTATCTAATGCAGTAAACCACTTGCTTTTTTGTTTGCTTGAGTCAATTTTATCCGCTGTAATAAGCAATACTGTATCTGCTGGTGGTTGTTGCAGATAGGCCAGCAATGCTTTTGCCCCATCATTGCCTAAAGATTTATTACCTAATCGCAGCTCAATCAAACGTTGTTGCGCAAATAGTGATAGATTGTTGGCCTCATCAATCAGGCTATTCCAATTAAAGTTTTTCTCTACGGTGAGAATGACCCGCTCAGAAAAACCCTTTTGGCGAGCAAATTGGCGAATGGCATCACCACATTCCATCATTTGTAATGGCTCATCCCCTGTTAAGAGAAATATGGAAGATAGGCCATGTTGTTGTAAATGCGGATTAAGTTGGGCTGCTTTTAACTTCATAATAGGTTAAGAAACACGATCCAGTTCTAATAGTTTGCTGGTCAATTCAGCAGAAATGCCATACATTCGGGTCATTGCCATTTGTGCGCCTAAATTGTCTCCACTACCTTTTTTAGTTAAAGCTTCATTTCCGAGCTTGTGGAACTGGTCATGAATATCAAACATGGACTCAAAAACTTCACGAGCTTTGGGGTTATGTAGTTGCCCAATTTCCTGTTTGCCATCACCATACATCCATTTTCCTAATTCACAACTATGCGCATCAGTACCTGTAAAATTGTTTTCACCTTTCAGAGCTGAATCCAACTCTTTTAAGTAATGAATATGATCATTTAGGCGTTTCATAAAAAAGGTTTTGCTTGTCATTATACGGTCTCCTGATACCATCTCATTATTTTTATACTGTACTAAATAAAGCTTATCATGTTTTAGTCTTAAAGTTTGCAAGTGGATGATATTTTTTATGTAACTTAAATTATTTAAATTGGTTTTATATACTCTTTATTCAGAATTAATACATGTTTCTTTAATTATATCGGCATAGAGTTTGAATCTGAGTAGTCATTGACAGATTTTTAGTAAATGACAATAATTTTAAGTCATTATATTTTATTAACAGGCGACTAGGTAAGGGTGGCTATGCTTTATTTAAAAAATATATCAATTAAGAATAAGTTACGCGCCATCATTGTATTGACCACGACCTTAATCGCATTGGTGGCTACCAGTATCTTTATTGTTACAGATACTCTAAATCTACGTAAAGTCAAGATAGCAGACTCATTTGTATTAGCAGAAATCATGGCAAATCAAAATATTTCTAGCCTACTATTTAATGAAAAAGCCAAAGCAAATAAAAATTTAACCGCGTTGCAGGCAAATCAACAAATTATTGAAGCTTATATTTTTGATTATCAGGGTGATAAATTTGCCAGTTATACAAAGATAGGTAAGGATTTGACCGTTGTAACAAGATCAGTATCACTAACAGATTATTACCACGCGTTGAGTGGGCACACACGAATACAAGATGGTTATTTTTTCAAAGGCTATCAATTACATGTTTTCAAAGGAATAATATTAGAAGATGAATATATCGGCACTATTTATATACAAACAGATTTAGAGCAAATGCGTCATTACCTGTACCAAGCAATCGCTATTGTCTTATTTGTTATGTTTGCCTCGTTTTTAACCTCTCTCATTTTGGCCTCATATTTTGAAAAATTGATTACCCAGCCAATTCACAATTTACTCAATGCAACCCGTGAAGTATCTAAATATAAAGTGTATTCAGTCAGGGCTGAAGCGGTTGGAAATGATGAGTTAGGTATGTTAACCAAAGAATTTAATACGATGCTGGAGCAAGTGGAACAGCGTAGCATTCAGCTTAATTTATACCGTGACCATCTGGCTGAAATGGTAAAAGAGCGAACCAAAGCCTTAACCGAACGCACTCAGGAATTGGTTGAAGCCCGCGATCAAGCCATGGCAGCGAATAAAGCCAAAGATACTTTTTTAGCCAATATGAGTCATGAGCTGCGCACACCATTGAATGCCATTTTGGGCTATACACAGATTATGGGGCGCAATAAATCTTTATCTGCTGAACAAAATGAGGGGCTTAAAATCATCCGACAAAGTGGTGAATATTTATTGACCTTGATTTGCGATATTTTAGATTTATCCAAAATCCAAGCAGGCAGAGTTGATTTTCATCCCAATGATTTTGATTTAAACAGCTTTTTAACCAATATGGCAGATTTATTTAAAGTACGTGCAGATCAAAAGGGATTGCAGTTCAAGTATGAATTTGCTGAAACTTTACCCAATGTGGTGCAAACTGATGAAAAACGTTTGCGCCAAGTTTTAATTAATCTGATTGGTAATGCGCTGAAATTTACTAATACAGGGGAAGTGCGGTTTTTTGTCACCAATGATGGAGACAAGATTGAGTTTAGAATTGAAGATACTGGGATTGGTATTAAGGCCTTGGCATTAAACGAGATTTTCGAGCCATTTCAGCGTATTGGAGAACAAGAGTATCAATATGAAGGCACGGGTTTAGGCTTAGCAATTACAAAGACCTTGGTTGATATTATGGGTGGTGCATTACAGGCACGCAGTGAAATTAATCAAGGTAGCTGTTTTTGGTTTTATTTAGAACTGCCTGAAACGAGTGCTGAGATTAAACCAAACAAATCAATCGAGCTGTGTGCTGGTGAAAATACCCAATATTCGGTTTTAATCGTAGATGATAAATCCGAGAATCGTTCTATGTTGGTTAAATTATTAGAGCCACTGCATTTTCAGATTCTACAAGCCAGCAATGGTTATGAAGGCTTAGACCAAGTAGATGAATTGCATCCAGATTTGGTGATTACCGATTTAATGATGCCTGTGATGGATGGCTTTGATATGGCACGCGAAATCCGTAAACGCGATGAGATTAAACATACTCCAATTATTGCAACGTCCGCTAGTGTGTTTGAGCAACATCAATTAGCCAGTATTGAAGCAGGTTGTAATCTGTTTTTACCTAAACCGATTCGAGAGCAAGAGCTGATTCAAGCAATTTCACAATATTTAGAATTAGCATGGTTGGATACAGTGAATTTACAATCTGAGCTGGCTCAGTCGAGCAATGAAATCAGCCCTCAATTTATTAGTATAGAACAAGCGAATACTATTCATGAATTGGCCGCTGTTGGTGATATTGATGCGATTGTGGATTATATGCAGAGATTAAAACAAGATAATCCAACGAACAAAGAGTTGTATACACAAATCACAGAATTAGCTGATAACTTCGACATTGATGCAATCCGAGATATGGTTAAGCCCTTTATGACTGAGGATTGCTGTATAAACTAGTTTTCTTAGCTATCGATAGACTGTGCTAAAATCATGACCCGTTAAATCGCACGATTGAAAATCATGGTACGTCCTATTCTCAATATTATTGCAGGATTATTTGTACTTGGCTTCATGTTATGGGGCTGGCAACAAACTGCACAAAATATGCGCCAACCTGCTGATTCTCTATCATTAGCAGATTATGCGGCGAAAAAAATTCAAGTCTTAGACCGCAATGCAACCCCGCTTAATATCACGTATCAAAATCGGTGGAACGTACATGACTACGTGCCATTACATGAGATTCCTGAGATTTTGCAACAAGTCTTTATTCTGTCAGAAGATAAGCGGTTTTATCAGCATAATGGTATGGATTGGGTCGCCCGTAGCCATGCGATGTGGCAAAACATCAAATCGCTAGAAGTGGTGCGTGGAGCGAGTACGATTACTGAACAAGTGGTACGGATTATTTATCCTCGGCCACGTACATTCTGGTCACGCTGGCGAGAAGGTTTTGAAGCTAATTTGTATGAGCAAAAATTTTCCAAAGCTGAAATATTAGAATTTTACTTAAACCAAGTTCCGTATGCAGGTCAAAAGCGCGGAGTGGTGCAAGCAGCCCGTTATTATTTCAATCGAGATTTGCAAACCTTAAATTTAAAAGAAATGATGGCTTTATCGGTATTGGTGCGTTCGCCGAGCCGTTTAGATTTGAAAAAAGGCACTGATGAAATTGAACGGCCAATTAAAGATTTAGCTGTTCGTTTATGGGCGATGAATTTAATTACAGCAGAGGATTATCAAGCGGTATTAAATCAGCCATTGCATATTCAAGATTTTTCACTTCCCATCAAAGCCACTCATTTTGTTAATTATGTGCAGCAAAACAATCTAAATTCACAATCAGAAAAGCCACGTTACGCCAAAGTCCGTACAACTTTAGATGCCAGTTTACAGAAAAAAATAGCAGCAATTTTGCAACAGCGTCTCGCTGATTTAAAAGCCCGTGAAGTTGGTAATGGCGCAGTATTGGTTGTAAATCATCAAACCCAAGAGATTTTAGCGTGGGTTAATGCCAATAATGACGTACAATTTTCTCACTACGATGCGATTACTTTGCCCCGTCAACCGGGTTCAACGTTGAAGCCATTGCTTTATGCTTTAGCTTTAGAAAAAGGCTGGACAGCGGCGACACTGATTGATGATTCGCCATTAGCAACACCTGTAGGAACGGGTTTACACACTTATCATAACTACAGTCGTCATCATTATGGATTATTGCGTTTGCGTGATGCCTTGGGTAATTCATTGAATATTCCTGCAATTCGTGCGGTTCAATTTATCGGCGCGGATCATTTTTTAAAATCGTTACGTCGGCTAGGGATGTATAGCTTAGATGCAACGGCGGTTTTTTATGGTGAGGGGCTGGCGTTAGGGAATGGCGGTGTGAGTTTGTTGGAATTGGTGCAGGCTTATACCGTATTGGCCAATCAAGGACAATTTAGACCTTTAAAATCTCAGTTATTTTCAGGCAATCAAATCGGCGAACAACTGCTTTCATCTGATGCGACTAGTATTATTGCCAACATTTTAGCTGATGCAGATGCGCGGCGTTTAGAATTTGGGCGTAGTACCTTGCTACGTTTGCCCGTTGAAACAGCAGTTAAAACAGGAACTTCAACTGATTATCATGATGCGTGGACACTAGGATTTAATCATCGTTATACGGTTGGGGTATGGTTAGGTAATTTAAGTCAACAACCGATGAATCAGGTATCAGGGGCTAGTGGCGCGGCTTTAGTCTTGCGAGCAGTATTTGCAGAATTGAATCGACATGAGCAGACGCAACCTTTATTCCGCAGTGACAATGTAGTACCTATTGAAATTTGCCGTGATACGGGTTTGAAAAAATTAGATAATGATCGTTGTAGTAGTCGGATGGAATTATTTATTCAGGGCACTGAACCCAATCAAGCTCACATGGCACAATTATTAGCGAGAAAAAAACAATTGCCCCCTCATCATATTTTTTTGCAGCAGCCAACCAAAGGTTTACAAATTGCCTTAGACCCGCGTATTGCTGATGAATTCGAGCAATTTAAATTTGAATTATCCAATAATCCTATCGAGCATGCATCACATATTGATTGGTTGCTTGATGGTGAGATTATTGCCACGACCGCAGCCAATATTCGACATTATTTATGGTCTCCTGTTCGGGGTAAACATGTGGTACAAGCTCAAGTTCAGCGACATCAAGCGGCTGCATTAGAAACTGCTCCGATAACATTTTATGTGAAATAATGGGCTGATTTATTAAGTTTGTAATCCGTTGAATGATGAGGGCAATATGAAACGGATTATCTAATTCCCAAATTCTATTTGGGAGTAATGTTAAGAAGCTCTGCTTCGTGTAGTCGCTTGGAATTTTTTAGGTAAAACTACTGTATGTAAATACGGGAAGCTGAGCTTCCATTCAGTACTCCCAAATTCTATTTGGGAGTACTGAATACAGCCCGCCACTGCCATGCCTGCTTTTCTCGCGCTAGAAATACAGCAACAGATTGATATAATTAGATATTTATAAATATCTGCACCTTAAGTTAATAAAGCAATATTTTGGACAGTTTCTGAAAATGCTAAAATCAAAAATTATCCAAATTATAACCATAAATAGCAAATTTAAAATTGGTAACGTAATGACACAATAAAGCTGCGTAATAGTTGTGGGACATTGGCTGGATTCGCGCGTGAGTTACTGCCCGCATTATAATAGCGACGGTTTAAAAGATTATAAATATCGGCGCTGACTGACCACTGGTCATTAATTGTCGTGCCTAAATGCAAATCTAATAGAACATAACCTGGCGTTGTATTGTCTGCAGCACTGCTATAGCCATTATTCATACTGCCAATCATATAAAGTTTTGGTGTAATCACATAACGGTTTTTATAGCGAAAAGTCGCGCCTAATTTTAATTTATGCGGTGAAATATAGCGTAATTGCTCTTCTACCTCACTGCCTTGCTGTTGGTCATAACCTTCAATATAGCTGTAATGCGCCCAAAAATCAGCATCCCATTGTTCAGATAAATCTGCTTGATACAATAAACTTAAGTTAGCACCATATTGCTTTGTACTGCCGAAATTTTCATGACGGGTTGCAGCTAAAATATATCCGCCTTCAATAAATTGATTTGGTTCATCCACACCAACACTTAATATACGATCATCAATCGTTGTGTAATAAGTATTGATTGACAGTTGTAAATTATCTTTCAAACTATGAATGACATTAAGCTGTAGGCTACGGGCTTTCTCGGGTTCTAAGTCCTCAGATAAGCTATGAAAGAAGAAGCTTAAATACTCATCGTCATCATTTTTTACACCTGAGAAAATGCCATACACTTCATGTGTGTCTTTAGGTGAGGGAGCGCGAAATGCCTCGCCGTAAAATAATTTTAAAATAGTTTTATCAGTAAGCTGATATACAATGCCTAAACGCGGATTAAAGGTGCTGGAATAACGCGAACTTTGGTCATAACGGATGCCCACACTGGTGGATAAATTGTCACGCCAAGCGGCTTGCCATTGCATATAATAAGCTGAGCTATGATAACGTAATTCATAAATATCAATGGGTAAGGTGTTGTCACTGCCCCAATGATAAAGATTTTGTTCTGTTGGGGCTTTGGCTGTATCATAAGGCAACGGTAAATCAGTGGTTTTAGGAATACTATAAAACTTTTCAAAACTCAGCCCTGCAATAAACTGGTGCTTTTCATTTAATTGATAACTAAATTGTTGCTCAACACTGGTTTTTTCACCTTTAGAATAAATATAACTGCTTAAATAATCGACATAAATATTTTTAAAACGCGAAGTCGGATCAATCTCATAATCTGCATAATTTAATAAAGTTTCAGTTTGAAATTGTGTTGTCCAATCTTGCTTAAAACGTATAAAAACACTATTGATTTCAGTACTCCATTTTTCATCAGGCCCAAAGGCTGTTGCATTCGCATTGCTACCCGCAGAACTTGGATTAAGTAGAAAATGATGATTGAATCCAATAGTAAGTTGTTCGTTATAATCTGCTCGTGCAAAGAAATGTTTGCTTTCATCACGCGCATAAAAAGGAGAACGTTCAGCGGCAGTTTGATAGGTTTTTTTGCCTAAGGTGACAAGATCACCCATTTGGTAGACATCAGGATAATCATTAAACACATCCGCATAATCGCTTTCTTGTAATTGACCGCTCAAATTAAAAGATAATTCATCAGTCAACCTGCCACCAAAGTTAAAGCCATAACGTCGATATGAATTTGAACCTGCTGAAATAGATAAAGATTGCTGTTCAGGATAGGGTTCAGTAATGATGTTAATCACGCCGCCAAAGGCATCCACACCATATAAGGCCGCAGCAGGCCCGTAAACAATTTCAATTTGCTTAGCATGACTTAAAGGGAAATTATCTGCAATTGGTATGGTTTCACCTGTTGGGGAGTCGATACGTACGCCATCTTGCAAAATTAAGAACTTATCATTACCAACATGCCCATTCATCACAACCGTATGATACCTGACTTGACTGCTGTATTTGTGTACATCAATCCCCGGTAAATCTTGCATCAAATCAAGTAAGTTACGATATCCTCTATCTTGAATTTGTTGCTGGGTAATGACTAAGGTTGCAACAGGCGTATCTTTAACACTTTCTTCCATTTTTGAAGCGGTTGTGACAGAAACATCTAATAATTCCATCAAAGATAACTGCAATAACTGCGTGATCTCGGCTTCAACTTTTTGCACGCCCATGGCATGGACATATGAATTAAGGAGTATCCACCCTAAAACACAGGCTGTTATAAAAGTATACGGTCGAGGATTCATATTTTGTTATCCTTATAAATGCATTCACTAGATGCGAAAGAAGCAATTTCTAGGCAATGTTTATATTATTAATTTGTAACGACTCAGATCACCCATGCCAATAGAACAAAGTCAGGTTTTGTGATGTGTAAATACGACCGTTAAATGAATAATTTACAGTAATTGGTTGATTACCTCGTTCCTATGCGCCGCGTAGGAATGCAGTCAAGGTACGCCGCGTCACGAATCTGCTACTCGACGTGGCGCGTCGTGAAGGCATTCCCACAAAACTTGTGGGAACGAGATAAAAATCCTGTTCATCCATTAATCCGCTGCATCCTGTTCAAAATCCCGCAAATAAATTTTATCATTGCTTTTCATCACTTGCCTATTGGGATATTATCATTTTTAAGTAATGTTTGGAGTGATTGTCATGTCTCATGATTTGATGGTAAATTATCAGCAGAATATACAAAAAGCAGTACAGCTATTAAAAGCAGAGGGTTGTGAGCAGGTGTTTTTATTTGGTTCTTTGACGCATGGAGAGGTTCGGCACGGTTCAGATATTGATATTGCTATTCGTGGTTATCCTTCGGAGTATTTTTTCCAGCTAACAGGCAAGTTGTTATTGGCATTGGATTATTCTTTTGATTTGATTGATTTAGATAGTCAAGATGGATTTGGACAATATTTACAGCAGCATGGGGAGTTAGTGCGAATTGATTTCTGAGAAGCTTATTACTGTTACTAGAAATCTGTACTAATCTGTTAGTTCAATTTATTCACATCGTCATCAACTCAGCAATGAAACATTGCCTGACAAGCCTGTTATGTGCGTTTAGGTGGGCTGTAACGTGTCCACACCATAGGCGTTTAAGTTCAAAGCTGCATTGAGGTCACGGTCAATATTAAGACCACAATCACAATGGTAAGTTCTGTCACTTAAACATAACTCTGTTTTAACTTGACCACAGTTTGAGCATGTTTTAGAGCTTGGAAAGAACCGATCAGCAATAACCAGTTTACAATTGCGTAGTTTAGCTTTGTATTGTATCTGTGTTCGTAAATAGCCAAATCCTGCATCAATGATGCTACGTGCTAACTTATGATTCTTCACCATGCCTTTAACATTTAAGTCTTCAATCACAATGCGGTCAAAGTGACCAGTCAAATAATCACTTAATTCATGCAATACGGCTTGTCTTTGATTGCTAATACGAAAATGTAGTTTTGCCACTCGGAGCTTGGCTTTTGCTCGTAATGCAAAAGAATCATTGACATCTTTCTTTTTAAATTGCGGAAAACCTGCTTTTTGCTTAGCTTTAACACGTCTAAAAAAGTGCTTGTAGGCATTATCTAAATTATCAATCGCATTACGAGTCACACGGCTAGAGACTTCTGTATACCATTCGAATTGCGGGCGGATTGTTTTGATATAATACTGGTAAGCGGCAGATTTAGACCATTTGTTATCTTTGAAATAAGCGAGTAATTGATTGTAACAATGACGACGTGAACCGCAAGCTTTATCCAAATAGACAGCTTGTTCCTTTGTCGGTCTGAGTTCAACTTTATGCGCTAACAACATCATTCAAAGCTTCCATTTACTTCTTATTTTTATCGCTACGACTACCATATAAGCGAGCAGAAAATACGGTGATGATTTCCAATACATCTTGAGCTAACTCTTCCTCAAAACTGGGTTGTTCACCTTGGTGAATAATGATAATTTCTATATTCTGTTTTTCACATAAACTAAATATTAATTCTGCTCCAAATTACATTTGTTTAGACGATCTAGCCGCTCGACAAAAAGCCCAAAGTTTAGATTTACAAATCATTGGCACAATCGGCATTTTAAAATTATCCCATCAATTACAACACATATCAGCACAAATATTCCTACAATATTTAGACAACTTAATCCAAAAACATGGCATGTACTTATCTCCTAAACTGTTATATAAATTGAAACAGCTTTGAAATAAACGCTAAATTCAAACAAGCCCGAGAATGGGATAATAATGTGGCGTGGGGTGATGAGGATATTTGAACAGGATGTAACAGATTCAAAGATAGACAAGATAAAAACAAAAATCCGATCTTTCCAATCATCGGTTTAACCTGATTCTAAAATCAAAAATTCTCAGGCCTTACCTATAATCATCAAAAGCTTATCAAGCCAATTCTGATCTAAAACACTTGTATCAATGCGCAAATTCACTCAAAATATGACAAAATAACAACATAAATGAGGATGCAAGATGCACACATCTATCCATGGTCAATGGTCATCAAGATTGGCTTTTATCCTTGCGGCGACGGGTTCGGCTGTCGGTTTGGGTAATATCTGGCGGTTTCCTTACATTACAGGTGAAAACGGTGGAGGGGCGTTTGTACTGGTTTATTTAGCCTGTATTTTCTTGATTGGTTTGCCCGTAATGATGGCCGAAGTAATGCTGGGGCGTAAAGGTCGTCATAGTCCAATTAATACGATGAGTATTCTTGCTCGAGAAAATAACCGTAGTCAAGCGTGGCAATTGATTGGCTGGTCTGGTGTGATTGCAGGGTTTCTGATTTTATCTTATTACAGCGTGATTGCGGGTTGGTCACTGGCATATATTCCACGGTTGGCAATGGGTACATTCTCGGCTGTATCCGATTTAAGCTCAACCGCAGCGATTGCAGAATTTGCAGGCGGTCAATTTAATGGATTGATTGGTGATTATCAGCAACTGATTTTTTGGCATACCTTATTTATGATTGGTACGATGGTGATTATTTCAGGCGGTGTGCAAGGCGGTTTGGAGAAAGCCACCACGTTTATGATGCCAGCCTTATTTGCTTTATTATTGATATTAGTGGGTTATGCTTTAAGTACCGATAAGTTTATGGAAGGCTTTTTATTTTTATTTAAACCAGACTTTAGTCGCGCCTTAACGGGAAAAGCCATTTTAGATGCACTGGGGCAAGCCTTTTTTACCTTAAGCTTAGGAATGGGCGCAATTATGATTTACGGTGCGTATTTACCTAAAAATGCCTCGATTGCGTTTACCACCACCATGATTGTGATTGCAGATACTTCCGTTGCATTATTAGCAGGATTAGTGATTTTTCCATTGGTATTTTCTAACGGACTTGAAGTGGCTGGTGGTGCAGGACTCGCCTTTCAAACTCTCCCCATTGCGTTTGGGCAAATGCCTTATGGCTCTATTTTCGGCACATTATTTTTTGTATTATTGAGCTTAGCGGCTTGGAGTTCGGCGATTTCTATTATTGAACCTGCAGTCGCTTGGTTAGTAGAAACAGATAAATTTAACCGCTTATCAGCCAGCTTACTTTGTGGTATTGGTGCATGGCTAATGGGTTTCTTAACTATTTTCTCATTTAATATTTGGGCTGATGTCCATCCATTGGCTTCTATAGGTATTGAAAAAACTTGGTTTGATTTGCTGGAATATGTCACTTTTAATATTATGATGCCATTGGGTGGCTTATTTATGGCTATATTTGTTGCTTGGTTTATTAATACAGCCACAACTTCTGAAGAATTGCATACTTCACAAAATAGCATTAGATTTAAACTATGGTTATTTTTACTACGTTACGTTACACCGATTGGGGTTGGTATTGTATTCTTAAATGCAATTGGTGTACTTAAAATGATTGGGGTTGTCGCGTGACCGAGATTTATAAGACCGCCTTAGTCGCACATTCAGCAGAAGACATGTATCGATTGGTGAGTGATATTGAAACTTATCCAAAATTCTTGCCTTGGTGCAAAGCGACAAAAATTTTATCTCAGCATGATACTGAGGTGATTGCCAGCATTGCAATGGGTGTTGCAGGTATGGAAAAATCCTTTACCACCTCGAACATACTACAACCAAATGAACTTATTGAAATGCACTTACGTGAAGGCCCTTTCAGTCATTTATATGGTAAGTGGGAGTTTCAGCAATTGGGTGATGTCGGTTGCAAAGTCGCATTGCGGATGGAATTTGAAATTTCAAATACGATTTTACGTTTAAGTTTAGAACCTATTTTCACCCGCATTGTTAATTCTTTAGTCGATGCTTTTGTTCAACGAGCCAACGATTTATATAGAGCTTAAATATGATTCATATCGAAGTCGCGTATGCCAGACCTGAAGAACAAGTCATCATTCCAGTCGAAATGGAAGAAGGCGCAACGGCTGAGCAAGCTATTCAACAATCTAAAATTCATCAACGTTTTACTGAAATCAATTTATTGAAACAAAAAATAGGGATTTTCAGTAAGGCGTGTAAATTAGATACAGTGCTTAGAGATGGTGATAGGATTGAAATCTATCGGCCACTGATTGCAGACCCAAAAGCAGTGCGTAAAAAACGAGCGGCGGAAGGTAAAGCAATGCGGAAAGGAACAGACTAGCCCGTTGGCTAAAATTATCAAGCTAGACTTTAATACTTTATGACTGCCAATCCTTGCTGGGCTGGCAGCATTAATACTCTATAAACCAAAAAGTCATAATTACTTAAGTATTAATCACGCCGTTGGTTTATCTTTAGGATTTTCATCAGGGTTTTCATTATCGTCGCCATCGTCTTCTTCCCAACGTTCCAATTCTTCGCTGACCCATTGTTTTACTTTGGTTTCTTCTGCTTCTAATAGTTCTTCAGCCTCATCATTAACCCATAGGCGAATTTTTTCTTCTTCACGTGAGGTTAATTTTTCAATCCCGAGCATCAGGCGGTATGTCTGTGAAAACGGCAAAAAGGGTAAAGAGAGAATAACAGCCGAAATGACAATAAAAGCAGCAACAATAGCAATGCTTCCTGTCGTAGCCTGCTCAGCCAGCTCAATACCCAGCTTATCCAAAAATTTTAGATTTGAGAATATCTCTCGAAATTCAGCGTAATAGCTTTTAATATTAAAAGCAGCAATAGCAGAAAATAGTGCAATAGCAACTAACATTAAATCAGCAAAAATGCGAATTAGAAAATATATTGCATAAATGCTGAGAAAAACCCCAATAGCGGCGAGTAATTCCGTGTCATACGGTGTCACTGGTGTCATTCCTCTCAAAAGGTGGTTAACAAACTAGTCACTGATATTTCTCACTCAGTGGATTGTCTATTTTTAATATTTCTACACCATTATAGTGTATGAATTTATCAAAACGATAACGGCTCAGTTTTATTATTTTTTTTACAGCAAACCCAAAATAGAGCGGCTCAATATTCATATTTTGCTATAAGCTTGAGATATTCTTTACTTAAATTTTATCAAATATTAGGAGCTTAATAAAAACGGTATAAGCCACTTGATATTGACGCACACAAATACCTTTTTCTATCAATATTTAAGTTATTGTTTCTGCATTATACCTAAAATAGAATCTTGGTGTGAAATGGAATAAAAAACACATTTTAAGCATGAATTTATGCTGATACAAATCATACTGCAACAATAATAACGTTATAAATTATATATTTAAAAAGGTGGTATTCTATACTTAGTTTATCAGCTTCATTTTTATACAAAAGAACAATATCGTTTTTTTGAGCGTGGACTAAAACAGAAATGTTGTAACTCAAATCAAATAAAGCAATATCCATTGGCTGAAGTCCAAAATAGGAAGCTTTATTCATCATTTCACATTTAGATAAAAATACCGATTATTTTAAAATAAGCTGTATCCTCATTGTCTACCTTTGCAAAATTAAACTGGAACATATTGTTGGTATTGATTTTGTTTGATTTTTATTTTGACTCAGATAGATTTAAATCCGTTTCTGTCACTATTAAGGAATAAAATAATTAATAAACTGTGTTTCAAGCAAAAATTTTAACTTCAATCCCTTGCAGTGAAATAAATTACGAGTAATATAGAAACTATAGACCAGTAAACCCGACGACTGGTAATCAAACTAAATGGGCGACTTGATGGACAGCGAAATGCCTTCTCAGGAAGAAGCATCCTCTAAAAAAGTAACAGTGACCTTAAAGCTGGATGCTGAAGTTGTGCGCTGGTTCATGAAACAAGATGATGGTGAAGACTATCATAGCCGTATTAACAACTCATTACGTGCTTATATGGAAAGTAAACAACGCCAGCAAGTGAAAATTGCCCGTATCGAACAAATTAAACGCCAATTAGCAGAGAAAGGGCTGGGTTAATGGCTAAGCCATCTTTTTTGACCATTATTTATGGTTTGATTTTTCTGCTATTTGTTTTATCCATCGTATGGTTTTTGCGTAATTTTGAATACGTTACCGAAGATATTGATATTGGCTATCAAGGCAAAGCAAAATATAACGCTCTCTACGCTGCCCAAAAATTTGTTGAAAAAATGGGTATTCCCAGTGAAAGCTCGCGTTCAGTTAATAAACTCAATATTGAAACCTTAAATCTCCAAGATACTGTGGTATTAAAGCAAAGCTCTTTTGCCTTAGCAGAATTCCATGTTGAGCGTATGTTGCACTGGGTTTCACAAGGTGGCCATCTGATTTTAGATAGTTATACTTTGCATTCTCAAGATGATGATGATGACGAAATCGATGATTATTTTTTACATCATTTAAAAATCAAACAATATGAACATGATTCAGATGAAATTGAGGATTCAGAGCCGCATCAATTTAACTGGCAAGGCTATAAATTAGAGGTTAAATTTGATCCGCATTATTATTTTGAAACAGAACAATTTACCAATAGTAAAATTCAATCCAGTAATGGCACTCATTTATTAAGTTTTATACATGGCAATGGTCGTGTTACCGTGCTTTCTGACACCGATTTCATCAAAAATAAAACCATTGCTAAATATGACCATGCTCAATTTTTATGGCATTTAGTCAATTTTGAAAATCGGCTACCACATAAAGTTTGGTTTATTCTCACAGCGGAAGCTCAATTTCCCAGTTTATCGAATCTATTATGGGAACATGCTAAATGGCTGGTTATCAGTGGAAGTATTCTGCTTATTATTTGGTTATGGCATATTAGCCGCCGATTTGGCTCAATCTTACCCATTCCTGCAAAATCACGCCGACGGTTGCTAGAACATATTGAGGCCAGTGGACATTTTCTATGGCAGCAAAAACAAGCGCATTATTTACTGCATCAAGTGCAACAACAGACTTGGAAACGACTTGCAATTGTACATCCTCAATGGCTTCATTTGCCGCAAGATAAGCTATGTCAGCATTTATCAGACATCACCCATATTCAAGTCCAAGAAATCAGGCAAGCCCTGCAACTCGCACAAACCTCTGAGCAAGCCATACAAATCCAGCTCACGGAAATTGATTTTACCCGTGCGATTCAAGTTTTCAACATGATAAGGAAAGTCTTATGAGCACCCCTACGAATGACTCTATTGCTCGTGCTATTGAGGTCGTTCAGCGCATCCGTACTGAAGTTAAACGCGCTATTGTCGGCCAACATGATGCCATTGACCAAGTGTTGATTGCGTTGCTTGCAGCAGGTCATGTATTGATTGAGGGTGTACCCGGTTTAGGTAAAACATTGCTTGTACAAGCGTTGGCGAAAACATTTGCAGGACAATCAACACGGATTCAATTCACCCCTGATTTAATGCCAAGTGATGTCACGGGTCACGCGATGTACGACATGAAAACTGAGGAATTCAGGATTAGAAAAGGCCCTATTTTTACCAACTTATTATTGGCTGATGAAATCAACCGTGCACCTGCCAAAACTCAAGCGGCTTTGCTTGAAGTGATGCAAGAACAACAAGTTACAATTGAAGGCAAAGCTATTTCTGTTACGAAACCTTTTATGACATTGGCTACGCAAAATCCTGTTGAGCAAGAAGGGACTTACCCATTACCTGAAGCTCAATTAGATCGATTTTTACTGAAGATTAAAGTGGATTATCCAACTGAATCAGAAGAAATCAGCTTAGTACGTCAAGTTACATCAGCAAAAGTGGGTGAAAGTTTGGATGTGAGCAATGTTTCTACAGTGATAAAACCAGAAAATATTCTCGCTTTACAGAAAGTGGCGGCGAATTTAAATATTGATGACAAAGTGTATGAATATGCGGTTCAAATTGTACAAGCAACCCGTAATTGGTCAGGCATAAGTATGGGAGCTGGACCTCGTGGTGGGATTTCTTTAATTCGAGCCGCACGCGCTGCCGCCGTTTTATCTGAACGGGACTTTGTGACACCAGATGATGTGAAAGATATTGCATTAGCCACTTTACGCCATCGAATTCGTTTAGCGCCAGAGTTAGAAATTGAAGGTTATGATACCGATAAAGTGTTAATGGCTATTTTAGAAAAAGTAGAAGCACCCAGATTATAAAAAATCACCTTATTTAGTTATGGTGCGTTGTACAAATCTATGCTAATAATATATAGTCGTTTTACTTTAAAGTGATACAGGACTGGCAGTCCTCGATTTTAAAAATGATTGATATTTAAACAATAACAGGACTACCAGTCCTCACACTCAAGATGGAATTGACTATAGCAAAACAATCTACAGAAAACACAATGAATAGCGTTCTTGTAGATTGTTAGGATTATGATTTTTTTCGAGGATTTACAGCCCTGAATTGTAAACATTTTCGGAAGATTTAGAATTGCATTTTTCTTTATTTCTTTAAGTATTTAATAAAAACCTTAGAATTACGTTGTAAATTGTATAATTCTTGGCGTTCTGTGGGTAAAGCATCAGGAGAAGTCTCCACAAATCCTCGTTCAATAAACCAATGCGCCGTACGAGTCGTCAATACAAAAATACTCTCTAACCCTTGATTTTCTGCGAGCAATTCCAAATAAGCCAGTATTGCATCACCTTTACGCATACCACGGTATTTTTCATGCACGGCAAAACAAGCCAGTTCCGCCGTTTTTTCATGAGAAAATGGATACAATGCAGCACATGCCACAATCATTCCATCCCGTTCTTGTATGGTAAATTGATCTACTTCCATTTCTAGCTTTTCTCGTGAACGCCTCACCAATGCGCCTGCCTGTTCCAAAGGCTGAATCAATTCCAATAAACCACCAATATCTTGAATGGAAGCTTGGCGCGTATTTTCATAAGGATCATAACTAATTAAAGTGCCAATCCCATCACGGCTAAATAATTCTAATAATAATGAGCCATCAATTTTTTGGGTGATTAAATGCACTCGCTCCACCCCATTACGACAAGCTTTTATTGCATTTTCAAGCAAATTTCGACTATTTGTATCTAAAGCCTTTTTTAACCACTTTTGGGCTTCGATAAATGTAAGCTGGCGTACTAGCTTTTCATCACTGTCCAACAAACCCACATTTTCATGTAAACAAACCCATTTTGCCGCACGTAATTCAATCGCTACTGCGGTGGCAACTTCTTCTGCTAATAAATTAAACATCTCACCCGTTGGAGAATGCCCTACTGGTGGAATCAGCACAATCGCATCTTTATTTAATTGATGTGTAATACCATTACTGTCAATTTTGCGTACTTCACCTGTGTAGTGAAAATCGACCCCATCCTGAACCCCTAAGGGTTTTGCCATCACAAAATTGCCTGACACAACTTGAATCTTAGTATCAGAAATCGGGACATTACTTAACCCCATTGATAGATAACTTTGAATGGTTAAATTGACTTCACCACAAGCGGATAATACGCATTGCAAGGCTTTTTCATCTGTGACCCGTCGTCCATTGACCAACTTACTTTCTAAACCTCGTCGCTGTAACTCTGCATCAATTTGAGGTCGGATACCATAAACAATAATAACCCGAATACCTAGGATATTAAGTAAAGCAATATCTTGTATAAGCTCTTTAAAATGAGGATGTTGTAAGGCATCACCATCAAAGCTAATCACAAAAGTACGGCCATGGTGCATGTAAATATAAGGAGATGCAGTGCGAAACCAATCAACGAAATGTTGGTTTGTTTGGAGTGTTTGTTGGGACATTTTTATTAATAATGTGTTTTTTTAGCGTATGAATCGTAAATTTCAAAAAGAAGGGGTGAATATAATATTATGCTCAGGTTCTGTTACCGTTTCTTCAACAGTCGTTTCAGCTTGCTCAATCTCAGTTTTTTCATCTGGTTGCTCTTCAACTACTTTGGTGGCAAGCTTCAAACGTTCGCGTAAATGTAATAAACCCGCATGAGCAGGAAATAAGCTCAAACCTTTATTTAACCACAAATCTGTTTGGGTAAAATTTTGTTGTTCAAATTGTTGGCGAGCTAATGTTTCATAAGTTGCGCCAATTTTCTGTAAACCCTGTAATGCGGATACATTATTTTGTTGTTTCAACACTTTTTTATAAGTTTTAAATGCTAACTCATATTGCCGCTGATTCATTTGTTGTTGGGCTTGATTTAACAAAATGATAATCGGGTCTGGTTTTGGTTCAACAGGTTTAGGTTTTTCTGGTTTAATTAATTTGCGTTTTTCTAAATTCGCTTTTAAACGTAACAGTTCTGTATGAGCTGGAGTAACTTTTAAGCCTTTTTGGATAAAATGTAAACTTTTTTCTATATTTTGCTCTGAATTCGCTAATTTAACATACGCATTGGCAATGTTTTCTAATCCTGCTAATGCCTGCGGATGATTCGGTGCAATGTTTAAGATTTTTTGATAACTCAGATAAGCATTATCATCATTTGGTTCAGTAAGATATAAGGATTTAAGTTGTCTTTGAGCCATTTTTAATAGTTTTTGAATCTGCTGTTGTTGATCTTGTTTTGCGGCTAAAGCGTATTGTAACGAGATAAGTAGCTTGTTTTGTGGAAATAGATTTAAACCCTGCTTTATGATGGCCAGACGCTGTTTTATATTTATCGTTTTATCTTGAGCTTGGGTTAAATGATTTTGTTTGATATTTTGCAAACCATTCATTGCATCATTTTGATTTTGATCTAAATTTAAAATAGATTGATATTGTGCATAAGCAGCTTTATATTTTTTATTAGTTATATTTTGCTGGGCTTGCCGTAACAAGGTGTTAATTTGATTATTGGTTTTTTGAGCTTGAATTGCATCTGATATGCGTTGCTGTATATTTAATAATGAGGGCTGATTAGGAAATAAGGCTAACCCTTTTTCTATTATATCTAATGCTTGAATAAAATTTTTATTATCATGATATTGTATTGCTTGTTGTTCATAATATGAACTGGCTTGTTGTAAACCCTCTTGAGCAGGCTGATTATTTGGGTCTCGATTTAAAATTATTTGATAAGTATCAAAAGCCAAACCAATTTGGTGTTGCTGTAAATATTGATGCGCTTGTTGCTGTAAATCTGTGATTGAATCCGATTCTGCAGAGAAAAAATCCAGTCTCCAAATCAAAGCTAGCATCGCAATAATGAAAATACTTAAAATAACACTGTTTCTTAGAAAATGGCTTTGAGGCTTAGATTCTGGCAAAATAGGCTCTGGGATGGCTTGGCCTAATAAAGCAGCTTTAAAGGCAGCAACCGTTTGAAAACGATGTTCAGCCTTAACACTCAGTGCACGATCAATGGTTTCGATAATAGAATCAGGAATGTTTAAATTAGGATAGGCTTTGAGTGAGATTAAGCCATCTTCATAAAAACGATCTGTTGCCGCAGGTGGCAAACTCCCAACTAACATCACATACATCAACGCCCCACAAGCATAAATATCTGTCCATGCACCAATTTTTCCTTTACCTGAATATTGTTCAATAGGAGAATAACCGTGTTTTAGCACTAAATCTAAGCTACGGCTATTTTCTCCAACAATATGCCGAGCCGCCCCGAAATCAATTAAAATCGGCGTACCATCGGTCAGAATATAAATATTATGCGGTGAAATATCTCTATGATAAATGTGTTCAGCATGAACCTCTGATAATGCATCTAGGATCGGTAGCATAATGTCCAGTGTTTGATTTACTGACAGCCTACCATTTGATTCCATTAAAATATCAATGAGGCTTTGGCCTTCCAAATAGTCCATAACCATATAACCTGTTTGATTTTCTTCAAAAAAATTATGTACGTGGACTATATGGGGATGGTCAAACTTTGCTAAATTACGGGCTTCATGCAAAAAAGAATTTAAACCCTGTAAAAAAGCAGGTTCTTGCTGTTTAATAGGCAGAATTGTGGCACTAATAAAATCACGGGTGGCTAATGCGGTAGGTACATATTCTTTAATCGCAACTCGCTTTTGTAACCGCACATCTAGGCCTATATAGGTAATGCCAAAACCACCTTGACCAATACTTTTGCCGATTGCATATTGTTCTTGCAACAGTGTGTATGGCTTTAAATATAAAGGATGCGGTTTATAGTGTCGATTATCCTGACCACAATGCGGACACGTCTGCTGATTTTGCAAGATTTGCATACAGTGTATACATAATTCATGAGGGGCAAGTTCAGGAGTCATGGCTAGGTTTCAAGTTTAGATTGCCAATTTTTAATTTAATGCATTTGAGTAGATAACTATAACATATCTTGTAATGTTGCGTTTTGTCACTATAACTGTGTTGCCTTATAAGTCTTGCTAAATGGACAATGTCACAAAATTGTCATCTTAATTGCTTAGGCTAAACTTTTTAAAGTGAATTCAAATAGGATGGAGGCTGTATGCTTAAAAACATGAAGCAGTTATTGGTAACGACATTAGCAGCAAGTTTATTAGCGGTTGCACCGACAAGCCAAGCAGATTGGCAACAAACCATGAAGGATTTGTGGGGTCAAACCAAGGATACAGCACAAGAAGGTTGGGAAGCAGTTCAACCTGTTGAGCCTGTTGAAATTGGTCTTGCTTATGGCACTGAAAAGAAAAAATGGTTGGAATGGGCGGTAGAAGAATTTGCTAAAACGCCTACAGGTGAAAATGTAAAAATCAATTTAATTCCAATGGGTTCAATTGAAGGTGCAAAAGCTGTTTTAGAACAAGATCAACGTATTCATGTCTGGTCTCCAGCAAGTAGTTTAGTACAAGATTTACTGGTTTCTAAATGGGAAGCTGAACATGGTAATGATCCTATTTATTCTGATGCACCGTTGGTTTTAACCCCAATGGTTATCGTGATGTGGAAAGACCGCTATGAAGCATTTATGGCTAAATATGAAGCAATGAACTTCAACACATTGTCAGAAGCATTGCAAGAAAGAACAGGCTGGGCTGCGATTGCAGAAAAACCAGAATGGGGTTTAGTCACTTTTGGTCATACAATGCCAACTCATTCAAATAGTGGTTTATTAGCTTTAGCATTAATGGCTTATGACTATGCTGATATTTCTCGTAAGTTGAAAGCAAAGCATGTTATGGATGAAGGCTTTTTAACTTGGATGGAAGAAACCCAAGACGCGATGACGGCTGATGAAACCAGCACAGGTAATTTAATGCGTACCATGTTGCGTTATGGCCCGTCAAAATTGAATGCGATTATCGTGTATGAAAACTTGGCTTTATCTAATTTAGACTCTGCAAAAGGTCGTTGGGGCGACTTTAAAGTGATTTATCCAAGTCGTAGCGTTTGGAATGATAATCCTTATTACATTTTAGATGTGAAATGGTCTGATGATAATCACAAGAATGCAGCTAAATTATTCCAAGATTTCTTATTGAGTAAAGTGGCTCAGGAAGAAGCCCGTGATAAATATTTATTCCGTCCTGCTAATATTGATGTGCCTATTTTAGGTGATGGTAGCGCGTTTGATGGTCTAAAAGACACAGTACAGATTGATGTGCCTACTATTAGCCGTCCTAAAGCTGATGTGTTAGAACAATTGATTCAAGTCTGGGAACGTAACCAGTAATCTTTTAGATTGTTTGAACATCATGGATATTAAAGGACTGTTAGCGACTCAAAACTAGCAGTCCTTTTTTTATCTTCATGTTGGATTAAGTTAACATTCTGGATTTGTGTTAGGACTGGCAGTCCTTTAATATTTCAAATATCAAATACTTTCAAATTTGAGGACTGCCAGTCCTATATCACTTTAAAATAAAACGACTATAGAATGTTAGCGGATATCAGCAATCAGTTTTTCAACAGCTTTTATATCAGCACGTTGCATTGGTTTTCCATCTACAGGACTTGGCGGTGACCAACGAATATCATCCACGTCAAAAATCACCAAGGTTATTTGCTCATCCCCTGCCATAAATTGATAACACGGAAAACTCACAGTTTGTTGCTCGATTCTAAAACGTTTATCTGTCAACTCATAAGGAATACCCTGCTGCATTAAAAATATATCCATATCTTCAGGGATATTAGTAAATAAATGTAGTGTAATATCAGAATGTTGAGTTGCTGTTCCCGTCAAGATATTCCCCACTAAACGCGGTTGAAAGTCTTTAAATAAACCCATTGCCTTGATTGCAACTTCGCGTAAATGTTGCACATATAACGGCTGATTGTCAGCTTGAAATAAGCGTTGATACAATATGATTTCGGCTTCAATTTCAGCGTTAGTCGGCAAATGACTTTTACTATTGGTCACACCTAATTCAGCGGTGGCTTTTTTCTTCGCCATTTGAAAATCTTTGACACCTTCTTGCACCATTAATCTGGCACAAATAGCAGCGATACGTTGGCGTAATTGGTAGTCGGGTGAACCTTTATGTCTCATAATTTTTTTAAAAGCACGAGTCAGTAATAAACAGGCCAGCAATATAAAACAAAATGCGCCTAAATACTACAGCCCTAAACTGAAATTCAAATTTGAAAAGATTTTACAAAATAGAGTCTAAATAGCGATAAAAACCATTTTAAATATAATATTTTCTTATACTATCAATTTGCAAAAGTAATGGATTTGGTTTTATATCAGCTATCTATTGTGATAAAGATACTTTTTCTATACACTAACTTTATAAAAAGCAAGATTTATCATGGCATAACTGGTTTTTGAACTTTTTCAAAATCACTATTTTATCTGACAGTAGAAAAATGCTTAGTTCACGAGTACAGAAACTAAGCCTAATACCAAACAACGATGTGCTACTGGTATATTGACCTAAAAATGCTTATGATAGGCACACTTTTTTATACCCGTTTTGTGAAAATAGATAATAAAGCATAAAAAGCAGTATTCACTTTCACAGCTAAAAACAGGTTTATGGAATATGGCGATTTATCGTCCCCTGGAATGGATTCACTTTTCATAACTAAATCTTTGAGTGGAGGATATATACAATGACAATTAAAGTCGCAATCAATGGCTATGGACGTATTGGTCGTAATGTGATGCGTGCGTTACACGAATCTGGCCGCGATGATATTGAAATTGTTGCTATCAATGACTTAGGTAATGCAGAAACCAATGCACACTTAACTAAGTACGATACAGCACATGGCAAATTTAATGGCGATGTCAGTGTTGAAGGTGACTATATTGTTATCAATGGCAAAAAAGTGCGTGCGTTATCAGAACGTGATCCAGCTAAATTACCTTGGGCTGAATTAGGTGTTGACGTAGTACATGAGTCTACTGGGTTCTTTGCAAGTAAAGAAAAAGCCAGTGCACATTTACAAGGTGGCGCGAAAAAAGTCATCATTTCTGCACCGGGTGGTAAAGATGTTGATGCAACGATTGTTTACGGCGTAAATCATGGTATTTTAAAAGCCAGCGACACTGTTATTTCTAATGCTTCTTGTACTACAAACTGCTTAGCACCTTTAGTTAAGCCTTTGCATGAAACGATCGGGGTAAAACATGGTTTAATGACAACCATCCATTCTTATACCAATGACCAAGTGTTAACTGACGTTTATCATTCAGACTTGCGTCGTGCCCGTTCTGCAACCCAATCGATGATTCCTACTAAAACAGGTGCAGCGGCTGCGGTCGGCTTAGTGCTTCCAGATTTAAATGGTAAATTAGATGGTTTCTCAGTACGTGTGCCAACGATCAACGTTTCAGTGGTTGATTTAACTTTTGTTGCAAACCGTGCAACTTCTATTGAAGAAATCAATGAAATTTTGAAGAAAGCCTCTGAAACACCTGTTGCTGACGGTGGTTTACAAGGTATTTTAGCGTATAACGTAGAGCCTTTAGTGTCTATTGACTTCAATCATACAACCGCTTCTTCTAGTTATGATTCAACTCAAACTCGTGTCACTCAAGACGGTACTTTAGTGAAAGTATTATCTTGGTATGATAACGAGTGGGGTTTCTCAAATCGTATGTTAGATACAACAGTGGCGTTAATGACTGCTAGTTAATTGATTTTGAGGTGAGAGCGGCTATAATTTAGCTCATCTCACCTTGCTCAATTAAAAAACGTGGTCACTGCAAATGAATGACAAATATATCAATTTATTTACGGACTATGGTTTTAAAAAGATATTTGGCGAAGAACCGAATAAAGATTTGTTGATTGGTTTTTTAAACGCCTTATTGGACAAACAACAACATATAACAGATTTAACTTATCTCAAAAATGAGCAATTAGGTAGGAATCAAGGTGAGCGCAGAGCCATTTATGATTTGTACTGTTCCAATGAACGAGGTGAAAAGTTTATTGTTGAAATTCAAAGAGTCAAACAACAATACTTTAAAGATAGAAGTTTATATTACGCCACATTTGCGATTCAGGAACAAGCCAGAAAAGGTGATGACTGGAAATATCAGCTTAAGCATGTCTACACCATTGGCATCTTAGATTTTAAATTTGATGATAATACCCCTGAATTACACCATCATGTACAGTTAGTCGAAACCACCACTCAACGTGTGTTTTATGACAAACTGACCTTCATTTATTTAGAAATCCCCAAATTCAATAAAGCCTTATCAGAATTGCAAAATGACTATGAAAAATGGTTATATGCGTTCAAAAATTTACATAAATTATCCGACCGACCCAGCGCGTTACAAGAAGGTATTTTCAAAAAGCTATTAGAAGCCGCAGAAATCACTAAACTTGACCAAAATAGTTTTGATGAATACCAAGACAGCTTAAAAGTTTATTGGGATTTGAAAAGCTCTATGGATAGTTATTACTTAGATGGTAAAAAGGATAAAGCCATGGAAATAGCAATTAATCTACTTAAAGCAAATATTGATATACAAATTATTGAAAAGACCACAGGATTATCTATAAAAAGTATTGAAGAATTAAAAAACCTACTCGCTATAAACGAATGATAAATAGACTACTAAAGGAGTAAATTATGAAAAAAATAATGCTTATCATGACAATACTGTTGTTATTGGGTACGCATCAGAGTTTTGCAGCTCCAATTCCTGAAAATATGCTAGGAAGGCCTTTGATTGTGCTTGCAACACCTCAAGGTTCAGATGATCCCTATTATGGGGAGTTCTTCAATGAGATTGTTGATTTTCAGGTGAGCTACGCAAAGCGTATCGCAGGTAATGATAACGTGATTATCATCGCGCCTGAGGGAGAAGCATACGATCGAGTAAGTCGTGCGCTTCCCGGTCATGTCTTGAAGGGCAAAGTGGCTGACATTTGGATGCGAGATTTAGGTGCTTCTCGTCAGAAAGACCCGATATTATTCCAATATTGGCCTAATTATATTCAGCCAAGCTCACTTAGAACTGAAACTAGACAGTCTTTTTTAAATGTTCTTTCTCAATATGGGGTAAGTGCTGAAGATTTTATTCCCAGCAATATAATATTGGATGGCGGCAACTTTGTTGATAATGGAGTAGATACAGTTGTTATGACAACGAGAGTCTATACGGATAATCCGCAACTTTCTCCTGATGAACTAAACAACCACCCGCTAAAGACGGGTGGGTTAGAGGCTTGGCGGCTGAAAGCCGGGATACAGGGCGACCAAGCCCTGTTGTCATTAAAGAATTAG
>JADGDW010000031.1 GCA_016744725.1 Candidatus Albibeggiatoa sp. nov. BB20
ACGTTAGCAAATATTGAGGTTGTTTTGGATAGCGCTGACACCGTTATCACGGTATCTCCACACTTAGTCTATTTGACGAAAAAAGCAGCAAAAAATAGATAAATAAAATTAATAAAGGTAGGAACAAAAATGAACTTATCCCCAAATACCTACTATCAATATTGATTATAAACACGCTGCTTAACTAAAAAGATTCCATCTGAGATTGATTTATTTTGCAAACTTCTTTAGGATACACATCTACGTGTCGTTGCAGATCACTGCAAATGACCTAAGTACATCATTTTAAGTCATTTCTAAGGTAGTAGATTAGACCACCCAGTAATTGTATAAATATAAGCCTCACTTGGCGTACGGGCTGGAATAATTCTCTAATGTCGGAGATTAAATCACCATGAGTGAACACATTGTCGTTGTTAAAGACGACTCTTTTGAGCAAGAAGTATTAAAATCCAATACACCCGTTTTAGTTGACTATTGGGCAGATTGGTGTGGTCCTTGTAAAATGGTTGCCCCACTATTAGATGAAATTGCTCAAGAATATGTTGGGAAATTAAAAGTTGCTAAATTAAACATTGATGAAAACCAAGCAACACCACCAAAATATGGTATCCGCGGTATTCCTACTTTGATGTTATTCAAAAATGGAGCTGTAGAAGCAACTAAAGTGGGTGCAGTAAATAAATCCCAATTGACTGCCTTTATTGACAGTAATATATAATTTTATAATCAATACGTAATACTGCCAAGTGTGCTTTATTTTATACACAGGACATTTTTAATTTAAGTATGATTTTCCAATGATAGGGAAATCGAAGATATATAAACATTCGTTCTGTGTGTAAAGTCATTGACGATATAGTTGTTTTTTTTTATAATTTACCTGTTCGTATTGCATCACACCAACAATCCACAGAGAATACGGCATTTCCTAACACACCTACACACTGCTGCACTTGACTTAAGAAGTGCAATAACCGTAAGTAAATCCTGTGGCAAGCAAGTATTTTGTGTAATCTTTAATTGATTCATTCTGCAACTTTGCACTTTGTGATGGGTACGGTTTACAATATTACTTTGTCTTAAACTGACCGATCAACATCAATATTTCATTCCAAACATCACCAACTCTACCAAGGCATCATGTCTGTTATAACACCATGAATCTGACAGAACTCAAACAAAAAACAGCATCCGAGCTAATGCTATTAGCTCAAGAACTAGGACTAGAAGGCACTGCAAGAGCCCGTAAACAAGACGTTATATTTGCCCTACTTAAAGCCCATGCGAAAAAAGGCGAGGATATTTTCGGAGACGGCGTATTAGAAATTTTACAAGATGGATTCGGTTTTCTGCGTTCATCCGATAGTTCATACTTAGCAGGCCCTGACGACATTTATGTTTCCCCCAGTCAAATCAGACGCTTTAATTTACGTACTGGGGACATGGTATCAGGCAAAATTAGACCGCCGAAAGATGGTGAGCGTTATTTTGCGTTGCTCAAAGTCAATGACATCAATTTTGAACACCCTGAACTGGCTAAAAACAAAGTTTTATTTGAAAACCTTACACCGTTATTTCCAAATGAGCGTTTAAATCTGGAAGTCGGCAACGGCAGTACCGAAGATTTAACCCCGCGTATTATTGACCTTATATCACCGATTGGTAAAGGCCAGCGTGGTTTGATTGTATCGCCACCAAAATCGGGTAAAACCATGATGTTGCAGAATATGGCTCAGTCCATTGCGCATAATCATCCTGAATGTTTCCTCATCGTCTTATTGATTGATGAACGTCCTGAAGAAGTGACTGAAATGGAGCGCTCCGTAAAGGGCGAAGTCGTTTCTAGTACTTTTGATGAACCTGCCGCGCGTCATATTCAAGTGGCGGAAATGGTGATTGAAAAAGCGAAACGTTTGGTTGAGCATAAACGCGATGTGGTGATTTTACTAGATTCTATTACCCGCTTAGCTCGTGCTTACAACACGGTTGTCCCATCATCAGGTAAAGTTTTAACAGGTGGTGTCGATGCTCATGCTTTACACCGTCCAAAACGCTTTTTCGGGGCAGCACGGAATATTGAAGAAGGTGGCAGTTTAAGTATTATTGCCACAGCTTTGATTGATACCGGCTCTAAAATGGATGATGTGATTTACGAAGAATTTAAAGGTACAGGTAATAATGAAATTCACCTAGACCGCAAAATTGCTGAAAAACGTACTTATCCTGCGATTAATATCAATCGTTCGGGCACTCGTCGTGAAGAGTTATTGCTCAATCAAGATGAAATGCAACGGGTTTGGATTTTACGTAAATTATTGCATCCAATGGAAGAGATTGCGGCTATGGAATTCTTACTTGACCGCTTGAAAGTCACTAAAACCAATAACGCCTTTTTTGACTCAATGAAGCGTTAAAGAGTAATGGTTGTCACCTCTCTGACCTCTGTTATCATCGTCAATTACAATAGTGGCCAATATTTAGCCCAATGTGTGACGGCGGTGTTAGCTTCAACTGTGCTTGTGGAAATATTTGTGGTGGACAATGCTTCAACTGATGATAGCATCCAACACTTACGTCAAGCATTGCCTGTTGATGCGCCTGTAACAATTGAACAGAATGCCCAAAATTTGGGATTTGCTAAGGCAAATAATCAAGTATTGGACAAAACGAAAGGTGACTATTTATTATTTCTCAATCCAGACTGTTTTATTGAACCTGATACCGTTGCACAATCCCGTGTGGTAATGGATGCCTATCCCAATGTGGGCATGGCAGGTGTCATGGTGTGTAATCCTGATGGCTCAGAACAAGCAGGTGCTAGGCGCAGTGTGCCTTCGCCATGGCGTTCAGTGATTCGGATTTTACATTTAAATCAATTGTTTCCTAATCATCCACGTTTTAAAAGCTTTGTTTTGACTCAAGAACCAATACCAGATAAACCCATTGAACTAGAGGGTATTTCTGGTGCATTTATGTTCGTTCGTGAAGCTGCATTGGAACAGGTTGGCGGTTTAGATGAAGGCTATTTTTTACACTGTGAAGATTTAGACTGGTTTATGCGCTTTCGGGAGCAGAATTGGAACATTTTATTTGTCCCTCATATTAAAGTCACCCATATCAAAGGTGCGTGTAGTGACAAACAGCCTGTTGCAGTGCTATGGTATAAACATAAAGGTATGGTGCGTTTTTACCGTAAATTTTTCCAACAGCATTATCCTTGGATTGTCATGTTGATGGTCATTAGTGCTGTGTGGTTACGTTTTGCTATGTTGGCGACCTTCAGCCTTGTGACCCGTAGAGGAGGAAAATCTAAATGATTGTACGTTTCAGTGAACATCCCGGTTGTTGGGAAAGACATTTACAACGTCAATATAAAAACCCTCTGTTTGCTCACTTGGAATATGACATTTCGCAAATGGATGTCGAAGATGCACAACGTCGTGATGAAAAAGAACGGCAAATTTTTCAAACAGACTTTCAACATTTATTAGAAGAAGTGGCTAATTTACAATCTCAAGTTGAAGCTGAAATTGTGCTAAAACTCAAAGACAGAATTGATGCTTTGTATGAACAATGTGCAGGCTTAGGCGGCGATTTTTCTCAAGCCAAGAAAGGATTGCGTAATTTAAATGAATTGATTATGCAGGCGATTTTATCCAGTGGCGTTGAAAGCGATGATTTATTAGAACGCTTAGATCATGAAAAAGCAGCACGTCAAATGCACTTTTCATTACTGGAATATCCTTTTATTGCCCATCTGTTACACCCAAACTCACCTATTGGTGAAACTGACATTGTGCCCTCATTATTGACTGAAGGTGACGCATCATTACGCGCGGCAATGAGCTTATTTGAAACCAAGCAACAGAAAATATTGTGTGAAGAAGGGCGTAACTTATTAACCCGTTTGAAAGAGCTCGGCTATGATTTACCCACAGCGTGGATGCGTTTAGCCTCGATGGAACAGCCATTGTATAAAGCGAGTTAATTATTTTTTATTCAGATTGGGTATGGGGACTCGTAGTTATAGCCAATTTCGATTTGTAAGGACTGGCAGTCCTTTTATACTTTAAATATCAATCATTTTTAAAATCTAGGACTGCCAGTCCTGAGAGATAAAATTCACGACAATAAGTTTAAGTATTAAAAACAACTACCAACGATAAAAACTGTCAGGATTGTAAATGTGATAAAAATCGCCTCTGACTAAACGAGGTAAGGATTTATAAGCTCGACCTTGAGCATCAATTAACACTTGTTGTAAATCAATTTCGACTTCTTCCATTTCTTCTTCATCAGGAATATGTGTATAGGATTTTTCCTGCACTCCTTCGACAATTTCATCAACCCAGCCAAACTTTTGGGCATCACTAGCAAATTCTATCCAATCTCCTTCTGCACTATTTTTGTACATGGATTGGACAAACTCTTCTAAACTTACGCCCATTTTTTTAGCCACAGGGGTTAGTAATCGTTCTGACCATTGTTGGATAAATTTTAAGGATTCATCTAGTTGGGTGGTATTACCCATTGCAAAGCCTGACATTTGATGATGCACAATCAAAGCATTTGGATAAGCGAATGAGCGTTCTGCCAAAGCGGTAATAATCGCACCCATGCTGCCAGCAAAGCTTTTAACCAACACATAAACAGGGGCTTCACTGTGTTTCATCACTTCTAAAATCCGCGCACCTTCCATCACTGAGCCACCCATACACTGTTCGATGACAATGAAAATGGGATATTCGATACTTTCATTATTATAGAAATGAATATGTTTTGTCACAAAATCAGTAGTTTGACTGTTAATCACCTCATCCAATACGATGCGCCGATTGCTGATGACCAGTTTTCCATCTATCACAGGATTGGCTAAATATTCAGGCTCTTTGATTTCATCAAATAAATCATTGAGCTCTTTACGGCGTAATAATTGTTCACGCAACTCATTTTCTAAACTCAGCTTTTCGCTTTCAGATTCGATTTTAGCCAGAATCCGCTTTTTCTTCTGCTCAAAAACTTGATTTTGCAATTCCAACCGTTCACTTTCGGCAGTCAATCGCGCTATTTCATTCTTGATTTTTTGTAAGGCTAATTCATTGTCTTGTCTGAGCTTCAGGATTTGTTTTTGATGAGACTGTACATCATCGCTATAAAGCTGCTCCAAAGTCACACTAACATTGGCTTCCAGTACTGCCAGCTCAGAATCAACTTCTGTTTCTGTATCCTTAGTTAACTCTTGAATAGACAGTTCGCTCGATGGCATTAAATCTAACACCGAGCTTGTGATATTTTTATCCTCTGCATACGCAGTATTGGATAAACACAACAATAAAATAATCCAGTATTTCATCGCAAAACATTCCTAAATAAGCCCGTCATCAACATTAATTTTTAGTTTAGCATGAAACCTATAGCCCTGCCTAAACTGTGTCTACTTGTGAGATTGGCGTAATTTCAAATCGCTCAACCTTCGTAAAGCCGCGTGGTAGCTTGTGTCCGCGCTTGGTTCGAGTGTCAGTATAAAATTCAACGTCCCGAGGCTTCAAAGTCAACTGGCGTTTGCCTACATGTAAGCGAATATCATCACCCAGCTTTAACGCAGATAATGCAATCACTGTTTCAGCCGCTTTTACGGGAATATTCAATAATTTAACCCCTTTTCCTTTGCCTAAGTTTGGCAGCTCTTCCAACGGAACGATTAATAAGTGGCCTTCACTGGTTGCCACAATATAATGATCCGCATTTGGCGGGATATAGACAGGAGGTAAAATTTTTCCGTCTTGTGGTATGGTTAATACCGCTTTGCCGTTCTTATTCTTGGTTTGTAAGTTACCAAGCGTGGTGATAAATCCATAGCCACTATCAGTTGCTAGCAAGTAACGCAATTCTGAATTGTCATCGCCTAATAAAATGTGTTCAAAAGTTGCACCATTGGGTGGCGTAAAACGACCTGATAATGGCTCACCTTGGCCACGTGCTGAAGGCAAAGTATGAGCAAGAGTGCTATAGCTACGGCCGCTGCTATCCAAGAATAGGGCTTGTTGGTTGGATTTGCCCTGTGCATAAGCGGCGAATTGATCGCCCGAACGGAAGCTCATATTTTCAGGTTCAACCTCATGGCCTTTGGCCGCCCGTACCCAACCTTTTGCCGATAGAATTACCGTAACAGGTTCTGAAGGTATAAAGGCTTTTTCATCATAAGCTTGTGCTTGTTCTCGTTCCACAATAGGGGATTTACGTACATCGCCATATTTTTTCACATCGGCTTTAATTTCTTTAATGACTAATTTTTTCAGATTGGCTTCTAAGCTTAATGTGGTTTGTAAGCCTTCTCGTTCAGTGGATAATTTGTCTGTTTCGGCTTGGATTTGAACTTGTTCTAATTTGGCAAGCTGGCGTAGTTTTAAGTCTAGGATTGCTTCGGCTTGAATATCAGTTAAAACAAATTTTTGGATTAAAACTGCTTTGGGTTTGTCATATTCTCGAATCACTGCAATTACTTCATCAATATTGAGATAAGCGATTAATAAGCCTTGTAAAATATGCAGGCGTTTTTCAATTTTATCCAAGCGATATTGCAAACGTTTTTGAACCGTATCCACTCGAAATATTAGCCATTCGCTGAGCATGGTTTTAAGATTTTTGACTTGTGGCCGACCATTTAAACCCACCACATTCATATTGACTCGATAGCTACGTTCTAAGTCTGTAGTTGCAAATAAATGTGTCATCAAGGCTTCAGCATCAACCCGATTGGAACGTGGCACAATCACCACTCGGGTTGGGTTTTCATGGTCTGATTCATCTCGAACATCATCAATTAATGGCAGTTTTTTGGCCTGCATTTGGGCAGCAATTTGGGTGATGATTTTTGAACCCGAGGTTTGATAAGGCAGTGCGGTAATAATAATGTCGTTATTTTCGCGACTGTAGCAAGCTCGCATCCGCAGTGAACCACCGCCTTTTTCATACATTTTACGTAATTCATGGCTGGGAGTAATGATTTCGGCTTCGGTTGGAAAGTCAGGGGCTTTGATAAATTTGCACAGTTCATCTAGGCTGGCTTCTGGTTTTTTGAGTAAAAAAATACAGGCTTCTGCAACTTCGATTAGGTTATGCGGCAGAATATCGGTTGCCATGCCCACAGCAATACCGGTGCTGCCGTTGAGTAGTACGTTAGGTAGTCGGGCTGGCAGTAGTTCGGGTTCGTCTAGTGTGCCATCAAAATTGGCTTGCCAGTTGATTGTGCCTTGTTCAATTTCTCCCAGTAGTACATCAGTGAATGCGGCTAAACGGGCTTCGGTATAACGCATCGCTGCGAATGATTTGGGGTCGTCGACTGAGCCCCAGTTTCCTTGGCCGTCAACGAGTGGGTAGCGGTAGGAAAAGGGTTGCGCCATTAATACCATGGCTTCATAGCACGCAGTATCACCATGAGGGTGGTATTTGCCTAGTACATCGCCGATGGTACGGGCTGATTTTTTGTATTTGTTGTTGGCTTTTAAACCCAGTTCTGACATGGCATAGACAATACGCCGTTGCACAGGTTTAAGTCCATCACCAATATGTGGCAGTGCACGATCCAGAATCACGTACATTGCATAGTCAAGATAGGCTTGCTCAGTAAATTGGTGTAATGGAATTTGTTCTATTTCGTTGAAGGTGTTTTGCATAAAAGTCTTTGCGGTAATCTGTGGAGGATGGGCTGATTACGGAAGAGGGATTTAATAACAATCAGCAGCAATAGTCAATTCTCAGTTAGTAATGGACTATTCATTCATTGGCTTAATATAGTAAATTTCCATTTAAGTGATTCAAGTAAAGTTCTGTTAATGAGTCCCACACCTCATTATTTTCAGGAACATCACTAGAGTTGTTGCAATTAATGGAAAAATTTGAGCTTTGTTTTAAAATGCCCAATATGGAACAAGAAAGTTATCTTATTGCCGATTTGCTTGACCCACAAGAACCTGATCTTAATTGGGATGATGACGATTGCTTACGATTTGAATATCACTACGATGTGCTGCCCAATAGCGTGTTTTCACGTTTTCTGGTTCGCGCCCACAAATACATCTCACAAAAAACTTACTGGCTCACAGGCGTGATGCTGGCACATGAAAATAATAAAGCCTTGATTAAAGCTGATATTGAAGACAAAAAATCATGATTTCGGTCAATGGTACAAACCAAACGCGACGGGTTTTACTTGGCATTATCCGCAGTGAATTCAAAGTGATACATGATAGTTTTGCCAAACTGATTATCAAAGAACTGATACCGTATGAAACCACCCATATCACTTACAATAGGTTGTTGAAATTAGAACAAAAAGGCATTAAAACTGAATATTTAGACGAAATTGACGAAAATATTGATGTACAAGAATTATTAAACGGTTTAAGTGATTTTGAAAATCGAGAACAAGAACGCAAGGAAAAACACATGACCGATGATAGAAGTATTCATTTTCATGGCGATGTAAAAAATCTCAATATGAATACAGGCGATAAAGCCAAACAAGACATGACTGTCAACGAAGCGGGAGAGAACAAAGATGAAGAAAAACCCGAATGGGCAGGACATTGGAAACTCACATTTCAAATTTTAGCCACACTTGCCATTATCGCTAGTGCAACAGCAGCATGGTCTATCTTTTTTAGTGAATAACAACTTTGAAAAATTTATAACTCCACTTTTGTTTTTGCTATAATGAAATAAAATCAAATAATTATTAAAGAATATGCAAATAGTTGTTGAATTGCCAGAATTTATCCGAAGAGCAACAGACTTAATTTCAGAACATAAAAAACAGGCAATTATTAATTATTTATCTGCTCACCCTCAAACAGGAATAATTATACAAGGTACTGGTGGAATTAGAAAAATGCGTTGGGCATAATGAACTTGCTAAATTTATTCAATTTTTAACAAAAAATTATGGTATATAAAATGTCTGATTTTTTCAAAAGTATCTCTCAAGGCATGAAAGAAGCAATTGACTATTCTCAAAATCAATGCCCTCAAGCGATCATTCACGAATTTTCAGCAACAGATGTAAAAAATATTCGGGATCAAACTGGAATGAGTCAAAATGAATTCGCATCAACATTCGGTATTAGTGTGAGCACATTACAACATTGGGAACGAGGTAAACGCTGTCCTCAAGGAGCTGCTTTAGTATTGCTTAACCTTATAAAAAAAAAACTGAACTGCTTCTTGAATTACAAACGTATAAATAACATCAGTTCGCCTTAAAACTCTAATAACAGTGTATTAAAAAAAAATATGCAATTAAAGCCCCACTCTATTTTACTCATATTATTCATTTTTTCTCCCACCGTGGCCGCAGAAGATAAAAAGGCCATCTCCGTTATTGTTGCACCCGTCATACAAGAAAACATCATTGACACTATATCAATCTTAGGCACAAGCCAAGCCAATGAATCTATTGATGTTACCTCAAAAATAACTGACATTATCAATAAAATTCATTTCAAAGAAGGCCAATGGGTTAAAAAAGGCCAATTGTTGGTACAACTCGACGATGCGGAACAACAAGCATTATTACAGGAAACCGAAGTCAACCTAGCGGAACAACAACGCGAATACAATCGCCTAAGCAAATTGGTCAAACAAAAAGCCATTTCCAGCTCACAACTCGATGCACAACTATCACGCCTCAAAGCCGCCAAAGCCCGCATCAAAACCGCCAAAGTCCATATTACCGAACGCAAAATTATTGCACCATTCAGTGGAAAACTGGGCTTACGATACATCAGCATGGGCGCATTACTCCAAGCCGGAGATGTCATCACCACACTTGATGATATACAAAAAATCAAACTCGACTTTACTATCCCCGCAATCTACTTAGCCAGCTTACACAAAGGCTTAAAACTCACTGCTACCACACAAGCCTATCCTAAACGCCTGTTTTCAGGACAAGTGACAACAATAGATTCACGCGTTGATCCCGTCAGCCGAATGCTGAAATTACGCGCCATTATGCCCAACAAAGATGAAGCCTTACGCGCAGGTATGTTACTTACGGTCAAATTAAATTTAAATCCCCGTCAAGCCCTAATGGTTTCAGAACGTGCATTAGTACCTATTGGTAGCCAACAATTTGTTTATGTCATCACCGATGCACTCATTGCAGAAAAGCGTTTAATTGAAATTGGCCAACGTCAAGTCGGTAAAGTCGAAGTGACACATGGCCTTGCTCTGGATGAGAATGTAGTGGTTGAAGGCACATTACGCCTCAAGCCTAATACAGCGGTCAAACTCATCACAGCATCGCCATAAAAACCAGCTATACTATAAATCAGTTTCTCAGAGAGACCCTTTAGATAGTGCGATAGTGGCATTTAGCAGAGCACTTCAATTTATTTTTCACTATTTAAATACTGGGGGAAAAATATGCTAAAACTATTATTTCTTTGTAGCTGTATTGCTTATGCAACGAACAGCTTTGCGGCTGAACATAACTTAATTTCATACCCAACAGAGCCGCAACTATTTGCTGAACAAGATGGTATTAAATATCTATATGCTGATTTTGTATTCCCATTCAATAGTGCCCAATTAACTGATAATTCAAAGCAATTTTTAAACAATATGGTGCAAGCAATTCTTAAAAATCAAGATAGAATTATTAAAATTTATTTAGTGGGTCATACTGATTCCATTGGTAATCCAGAGTATAATTTACAGCTTTCTGAACAACGTGCTCAAGTCAGTCGCCGCTATTTGCAACAACAAGGTGTTCCAGAAAAGCTATTGCAAATTCAAGGTGTTGGCGAATCAAAGCCTTTTACCAGCAATGATATTTATGAAGGACGTGAACGCAATCGTCGGGTTGAAATTACCTTAGCCATTCATTGAGCTGAGCAGAATTTAATATGGATTTAAATATACTAAAAGAGTTCCAATATATTGCCAAAATGGCGCATGAAAATGCAAAAAACAAAGGCTTTTGGGATGGTGAAATAAAACAGGGCATCCGCCGCAATGACGGGGAAATGCTGAGTTTAATTCACGCTGAAATCCATGAATTATATGAAGCTTTGCTTGACTCTGAGCGACTGAGCACTAAAATTTACAACTCAAAACAATGCCAAGATATATATGAATATGAAGAAGAACTGGCTGATATTATAATTCGCTTAGCAGATATGGTACTAAGCCACCATTGGCCAATTTGGGACTATTTTGAATTTGGGACAGAAAATCTGTTTTATAATAAAACCCTAGAACAATTGCATAATCTTGAAGACGTTCCGATTTCATCTCATCAGCGTGATTTTTTGCGTGCGAATATCATCTGTAACTTTTTTCACAGTTGCTTAGGACAAATCACTGAGGCATTACGAGAACCGCAACAAGCTATTGAATTAATCTGCATCAAATTCGCCTCAATGGTGCGCATGATAGCTTATTTAGAAACTCAATATGGTTTTCGTGTGAATCAGGCAATTGGCTTAAAGCTGGAATATAATAAGCAGCGGCCATACATGCATAACAAACAATTCTAACTACTTCACTACAGATAATTAAACCAATATGATAAAAAATGATTTACCACTCAATATTCCTTTACTTGATAAAGGTTTTGTTGAATTACAGGACTTTATGGGAGATGACCTTGCTATTGTAAATGCTGCACGAGTGTCATTTCTCGGCGAAAGCAAAGGTGATGTGAAAGATAAAAAATTGCTCAATTACTTATTACGCAATGCGCATACCTCACCGTTTGAAATGGTTGAGTTTAAATTGAGAGTGAAGTGTCCTTTATTCGTTGCACGGCAGTGGTTAAGACATAGAACTTGGAGCATAAATGAAGTTTCGAGGCGCTATACATCTGAAGAATTAGATTTTTATATCCCAGAGACTTGGCGATTGCAATCGACTGATAATAAACAATGTAGCGGCGGCGAAGCAGAGCAGGAAAACCAAGCCCAATTTACCCAACAAATGCAGCAACATGTCGACAATGCTTTAGCGACATATCATCAAATGGTCGATGCAGGCATTGCCCGTGAACAAGCACGAATGGTATTACCACAAAATATGTACACCACTTTTGTTGGCAAAGTCGATGGACATAATTTAATGCACTTTATGCGCTTGCGTATGGATGAACATGCTCAGTATGAAATCAGAGTGTATGCAGAAGCCATTTACCAACATTTCTTTAAAGCGGTGTTGCCTTGGTCAGCGGAAGCATTTGAAAAATACGTGTTACAAAAATCTTAAATTCTGTAATGGCCTGATGAGTTTTGTGCTTGTCAGGTTGTTCAAAAAGACTAATCCATCACAATATTTATTTAAAATCCATACTCAATTGTAGCCATAAACTTCGCCCCGGTTGTTGATGTTGCAATATATCTGCACCGCGTGACTCTGAATGATAGTAAGTTTCATTTAAAACATTTTTAAGCCCAATATCAATCCCAATAGCGCGATCTAGCCATTTTTGCTGAGCAATATTCCATGTCAAATCCCATAACCAATAAGGCTTAATTGTATAAATATCACCTTGATAAGAGGTATCAACACTGCTGTGATAAGTACCCACAATTCCTAGACTATGTGTTGAATTTAAATTATACATCAGAGCTAAATTAGCTTTATGGCGTGGAATATCATAAACCCTCTGAACAAGCCCCTCTTTTTCAGTTTCAAGTGTATCCATATAGGTATAATTAAGAAATCCATTTAAAGAATGATACTTAAAACTTAAACGATTTTCCAAGCCACGAGATAAAAATTTTCCGCCATTATTATCAAAAGCCGTTATATCATTTGCCACAATTTGGTTGGTGGCCTGATTATCAAAAATGGCTAATTCGTTTTTGAAATGTTGTCCAATATACTGATGCCATGCTAACTCATAAGTATCCATTTCCATTGGTTGAATATTAGGATTGCCACTTAATTCAAACACAGTCGGTTCACGAAACGATTTACCATATAAGGCTTTAAAAATGGTTTTTGGCGTGGCTTTATACACCAAGCCATAACGCGGTAATAATTTATTATCGTAGCGTTGATGTTTAACCAATCGCATCCCCAAAGTTAAAATCAATTTATCATCTAACCAATGGGTTTGATCTTGAAAATACAGACTCCATTTATCATTTTTAAAGGCAGGCTGATAATTTGCCTCTGTTAATACAGGGTGTTTACCTTCTACTCGCGACCATTGCGTACTCACAACATCTGTTTTGGTATAAATTAAACCGCCTGTTAAAGTATGCTTTGGTTTTAAACGATAAATGCCTTCAAGAGAAGCGACATGCTTTGTTGAGCCATCGCTATTTTTATTACTGTAAAAGCCACGATATGCTTGTACATCTTCAAATGTTGCCTCACCACGTAAAGTTTCGCCTGTGTATGGATTTTCAATTGTCCCTGTTGACTCAGTGTGATTACCCCAGAATTTTTCCCAGTAGTAACGATACTCGGCCTTGAGGTCTAATTTTCCATCCAATAAATTGCTTGCCTGATAACCAAAATAAGGCATGGCTAATTCACGGTAATCCTCAGATAAATTATAATCCCATTGCACTGAAATTGTGCCACGCCCCGAAATGTTTTTATAATATTCCAAGCCTGTATACAATCCTTTATATTCTAAATTCAAACTAATAGGGAGTGCAAGTGAATCATTGCCATAGCCATATTCATTAGGAAGATGACGATAACTATTATTGTCAGCCTTTGGTGAAACGAGAGCTGTGTTAGAAAGAAAATCTGTAAAATCGGCTTCTTGAGAACGGTAATAAGAAACAGAGCCACGGGCTTTGAAATCCCCCCAACTTTTCCCGAAAACTAAATCAATGGTTTTACTATCAAATGAATCGTAACTCACGCGAGCTTCAATTCCATCAATTTCTTCAGGCGTTTTGGTAATAATATTGATTAATCCGCCGACCGCATTTGCGCCATATAATGCAGAAGCGGGTCCTGCAATAATTTCTATTTGTTTAATATTATGGGTTCTAAATTGATTGCCAAAAAAGGTTTCGCCTGCAATCAGATTATTCATTTCCTTCCCATTGATTAAGATCAACGATTGTGCAAATGAGCCTGTAAAACCGCGCTGCCCCCCTTGTAAAAAGAAATCATTATTGGAAATATCAACGGAGGGCACAATGGCAAGCACATCTTTTAAATCACGTAATCCTAATTTTTTGATTTGTTCTTCGGTTACGACATAAATAGTGGCAGGAGCATCTTCTGATGTTTCAAGATATTTGCTGGCACTCACAACCCTAACATTAAATAATTCTTCTAGAGATAAATCCAGTAAATCATTGATGATAAGATTTTGAGCTAAAGCTGGATAACTCAAAGCAAACATGAGCATTATATAGAATAAGCTGCGCATACTTATTTCTCCCCATTACCAAAGTAAAATTTTGCAATTCTATAGCAAATGCTTTAGAAATTGTCATATCATCTTGGCTATTTTTAAGATGCTTGTTTTGCCTGTTGCTGTTTGATAATCGTTGCAAAGCAAAATAGTACTTGATTACCAACTAAGAGCAGCTAAAAAGGCACTGGGTTATACTAGGGGGCTTTCTCATTAAACTAGTAATAAATTGAATTTAAAGGATAAAATGAAAATAACAACTTAAAACGCATGATTTTTATAAGTGATTGGTAATTAGAGAATTTTTAGGGCTTTTAAATTTAATTAAGAACGCTCTCTAGGTGTATAGAAGTAAGGAGGAATTGTAATGAAAACCCAAATGCAGTTTCAAAAAGGGTATAGCTTACCAGAGTTGATAGCGGATTATGGAGCAGAAGAGCAATGTGAAGAAGTATTGTTTAGTTGGAAATTTCCTAACAGATATATATGTCCAAAATGTGGTACGAGAGAATATTGTAAACTAAAGAGTAGGAAAGTATACTAATGCAATAAATACCACCATCAATACTCTTTAACGAGTTAGACAATATTTGCATTAACCAAGTTGCCCCTAAGAATAGGGTTTCTGGCAATACATTTAATAAGCCAAGCGAAAACAGATGTATCAGCATTAGAGTTACACCGTCAGTTGGGTGTGTCATACACTGCATGGTCTATGAAGCAGAAAATAATGCATGTGATGAAAAGAAGCTAATGGGACTGATTCAATTAGATAATGTGTACTAGAGAGGTGCTAAGCATGGAGGTAAAAGGGGGCGGGGTTCATAGCGTAATGCTTGAACAATTTATATGGGTTAATACTATGATTGCTAATGTTAAAACTGCTATTATTGGGATATACCATGCAATTCAACATAAACATATTCCTCACTATCTAGCTGAGTTTTGCTACCGCTTTAATCGACGGTTTCAACTTGAACGTTTACTACCTCGTTTAGTTTATGTTGCTCTCAGAACTCCTCCCTTGCCTTATCGCCTTCTTATATTGGCTGATCATTATAGGTAAGCAGGAAATTTTTTGTTTTTTAATATATTTCAAACTCCCTAGCCTATTTGAGAAATATTTGATTTTTCAAATAGTTAAATCTTAGACGATAGGGGTTTTCAAAAGCTGTCCGAAGGATAGTTTGTTTTAATCACTCAAATTTTGTTGTTCGTGAGGCATTTAGAATATGTTGTATTTTTACGACCCGCCGATTAACAAGTATTTTTTAGTAAAATATGGTTTTGTACTATTTTCTGCTACATTATTCTATTTTTCTCTATTTAATCTTGCGATTGCCTCTCAGCCCAATATTCGAGAATCTGAAATCAAGGCAGTTTATCTCTTCAATTTTTCCCTATTTACCTCATGGCCAGCCAATTCTGATTCCAATGCGGGTAATTTTAATATTTGTGTTTTAGGTGACGATCCTTTTGGAAATAATTTAGATATTGCAGTTGCAAATGAAACGGTATCAGATAGACCTGTTGTTGTGAGAAGAATCTTACATTATAAAAATACAGATTTTTGCCAAATTTTATATATATCACAATCTGAGCAACCCAAACTCAAGAAAATTATGACTCACTTAGAAGGCAAGCCTATTTTAACTGTGAGCGATATTCCAAGTTTTGTGGTCAATGGCGGCATGATTGAGTTTTATCGGCGCAAAACCAAAGTGCGATTTTTCGTTGATCCTAAAACGGTTGTAGATGCTGGACTGAAAATCAGTTCTAAGCTTTTACGTGTTGCAAAAGTGGTACAGCATTAATCTCCACTGCTACCGAGATTAATTTAAAACTGAATTGGAGATAAATCGTGTTTAAATTGAATTTGTTATTTTTCTTAATTTTATATCTGTTTTTAAATACAAATGCTTATGCCACAGGAAAAGGAAATATTGCGTTCTTAAAAAATTTAGATATAGAAGAATTACTCGATGTAGATGTTTCACTAGATGATGCGTTTGATATTTTTGATGGATTAGTCAGTCATAAAACAACCTCAGTTGCCACAGGAACAAAACAGTATGCAGAGCGAGCACCTGCTGTTACAACTGTAATTACCGCACAAGATATTGAAGCAATGGGTGCAAGGTCATTAGATGAAATATTACAAAGCGTACCGGGATTACAAGTAACAACTAATTGGTTCAATATTCCTGTTTATACACTTAGAGGTATATCTTCGGGTTACAACCCAGAAGTATTAGTGCTTGTAAATGGTATTCGAGTCAATGACAATTTCTCAGGCGGTAAAGCACTATATTGGAGCGGCTTTCCTGTAAGTAATATTTCTCGTGTGGAAGTGATTAGAGGACCAGGATCAGCAGTTTATGGTGCTGATGCCTTCTCAGGTGTCATTAATATTATTACCAAAACAGCAAAAGAGATTGATGGGACTGAAGCAGGTGTTCGGTTAGGTAGTTTTGATACACAGGATACTTGGATTTTACATGGTAGTGAATGGCAAGGTTTTAATATTACTGCAATGCTTGACTTTGCCAAATCAGATGGACATCAACGTATTGTTGAAAGTGATGCTCAAACTGTATTTGATGGAGTATTTGGTACAAGCGCATCTTTAGCACCTGGAGAATATGGTTCAGAGTTAACAACCTATGACGCACGATTTGATATTTCTAAACAACATTGGCAGTTAAGAGCAGGATTTCACAAAGCAGATCAAATGGGTGTAGGAACAGGAAATGCGCAAGCACTTGACCCAACTAAGCCGTTAAATGAGGAAAGAACTAATGTTGATCTCACTTATCACAATCCAACAATAACAGATAACTGGGATGTTAAAGCACAAATTAGTTATTTTCGTTCCCATATTTTGGGCGATTATCAATTATATCCTCCAGGCACATTTATAGGTGTTGCTTATCCTTTTGGTTTTCTTGGACACCCTTCTTACACCGAAGATCATACCCAATTGAATTTGTCAGGTACTTATCGTGGATTTAATAACCATCAAATTCGTACAGGAGTAGGCTATGCATATTATGATTTACTGAAAGTGGGTCACGTTGGTAATTTTGGTCCAAATCCATTTACAGGAAATGATGTATTGCCAACAGAGCTTTTAAATGTAAGTAACACATTTGCTGCATATATGCCTGAGGTTGCAAGAAAGAATCAATATGCTTTTATTCAAGATACTTGGACAATTACACCTTCTTGGGAGTTTACAGCAGGTGTTCGTTATGATAAGTATTCTGATTTTGGTTCTACAACAAATCCCCGATTGGGATTAGTCTGGGAAGCTCAGTCTGATCTTATTATTAAATTACTTTATGGTGAAGCATTTCGAGCCCCCTCATTTCAAGAACTTTATAACCAAAATAACCCTGTTTCTAAAGGGAATCCAAATTTGGCTCCTGAGACAATTGAAACAAAAGAGCTGGTTTTTAATTATCGAGCAACGGACAATCTTCACTTAACATTAAATCTATTTCATTATGATATTAAAGGAAAAATAGTCTTAGAGCCGCTCGTTAATTCAGAATATAGTTATGCTAATGCTGCCAGTTGGAAAGGACAAGGTGGTGAATTTGAGTTACGTTGGAAGACCAGTGCAAAGTCTAGTTTACTATTTAATTATAGTTATCAAGATTCTGAAGATGGTTCTACAGGTGCAACATTACCTAATGCTCCTCGCCAAGCAATGTTCTTGCGAGCTGATTATTTATTAGGCTACAAATGGTATGTGGATACCCAAGTCAATTGGAATGATGGCTGGAAAAGAGCCTTTAATGATGCACGTCCTGATTTAGATGGTTACACCACAGTCGATTTAGTTTTACGTCGTAAAGACATCCATGAAGGAAAAACAAACTTAGCTTTCGGTATTCGAAATCTGTTTGATACTGATGTACGTTATCCATCTCCAGGACCTGATACCAGTGGGCTATTGAATGTACCTAATGATATACCTGGGGCAAATCGTTACTACTTCATGGAATTTCGTTATAAGTTTTAATTTAAGTTTTCATTGGGGAGACACTTAAGAATGACAAATCAATCTACTGACACAGAAATTGAGTTAGGCGAATTTTTCAATCAAGAATGGACTATCTATCGAAAAGTTGTTGACCTTAATCTCTTATCTCATAAAGAAATTGCAGCGACGTTGAAACAATTTTTAATAACACCTTATGAGCAGCCTATTTCATTACTCGATTTAGGTTGTGGTGATGCTTTGATTCCATCCCAAATTTTAGTAGATGTCCCTATTTCTAGTTATACAGGGGTTGATTTATCAAGTTTTGCATTAAGTTGTGCTAAAAAAAACATGGTTACCTGTCATTTTGAAAAAGATTTTGTTGAAGGTAATTTGACTGAAGTTGTAGCAAAATATCAGGGCAAGTTTGATGTCATTATTGCGGGCTATTCGATTCATCATTTATCTTTAAAAGATAAGCAGTCATTATTTATATCAGCAAGAAAAGCGTTGAAACAAAATGGTTATTTTCTTATCTATGATGCAGTATGCGAAAGTGGAGAAAAAAGGGAGGATTATCTTAAACGACACTGGGGAATGTATAAACATCCAAAGGTCACAGAAGCTGAACATAATTTAATTTATGATCATCTGAAATCTGATGATTACCCTGAATCTCTTGAAACCTTGGCAGAACTAGCAAATTCTAGTGGTTTTCAATCATCTCAAAGTTTATTTTGGGATAAGCATAAAGTTTTTAATTTAAGTGTATTTACAAAAGCAACAAAAACAGCTTTAGTCACAGGTGGTAATTCAGGTATTGGCTATGCCACAGCAAATCTATTAAAAGAGCAAGGGTATGAAGTGACTATTTCAGGTCGTAATCCAAAAAAGCTTGAAAAAGCCGCAGATGAATTAGGTGCTAATAAAATACTTGCTGATTTATCTGACCCAGAGGATATAAAAAAACTGGCTTCTCATTTTTTAAAAGATGGCTTAGATGTATTAGTTAATAATGCTGGCATTCCAATGCTTATGCCTATAACAGATATTACAGCCGATAATTTTAATGACATATTTAATATTAATGTTCGCGGTCCTTTGCTACTCATACAGGAATTACTACCTGCCTTGGAAAAACGAGAAGGTAGTGTTTGTTCTGTTTCATCTGTGGTTGCTACGGCAATGGGGACACCTGGAATATCACTGTATGCTGCCACTAAAGGTGCTGTAAATGCATTTACCCTCAATCTTGCTATAGAGCTAGCTCCCCGAAATATACGCATCAATGCTGTTGCACCAGGTCCAATTGATACCCCTATTTTTATGAAAACAGGGTTTGACTCAGAACAAGCAGAAGAGTTGAAAAAAGCAATGTCTTCTAAAATTCCTATGGAACGTTTAGGTACACCAGAAGAAGTTGCTGAAATTATTTTAGCCCAGCTAGAGTCAACCTATGTTACAGGTGCTGTATGGGTTGTTGATGGTGGTGTCAGCGTTGCTTAATGATATTAAAAATGGGGAAATATCATGATTACTAATCAAACCACAGATAGAATGCTACGCTCGTTCAATGACACATTGGCGATTCTATTTGCACATCAAGTCGGTTTTTTCAAATTACTAAGCGAGAAAAAATCTATTTCTGAAGCTGAATTAGCAATCAGCCTTAATTTACCTGCACGTAGTGTTTCAGCTCTCACTTCTCTATTTGCATCTCAAACACCACCATTAGTTGAAAAAACATCGGATGGCAATGTGCAATTCGCACCAGAAGGTGATGCTTATCTAAATCCAAAAAGTTCACACTTTATGGGTGGTTTTATTGATTTTATTATCAAAAATAAAGAAGCGTTTTCACCAGATGCGTTTGCCACTCAAATGCAAGTCGATGAACCACATCGCTCCATGTTTGATGAAGATAAAGCATTTAACCAACAAATGATCGCAGCCATGAATGCTAAGAGTATTGGACCTGCATCAGTATGGGCTGAATGTATTGACTTATCCAAACATCAACATTTTTTAGATATTGGTGGTGGTTCAGGTATTTTCTCAACTAATGTGGTCAAAAAATGGTCACACTTACAAGCCACAGTATTTGAATTGCCGTTTATTACTGAGATTACTCTGCAATATATTGCAGATATGCCAATATCTGTCATTGGTGGTAGTTTCCGTGAAGATAAATATCCACAAGCTGACATCCATTTTTATTCGGATATTTTTCACGATTATAATGATGCTGACTGCGCGATACTTGCCCAAAAAAGCTTTAATGCGTTACCACAAGGTGGACGTATTATTTTACATGAATTACCTTTTAATCAAGATAAAACCGCACCTTATACGACTGCACTGTACAACCTGTCGGTCATTCGTTGGACACATGGTCGACAATATTCCAGTGATGAATTTTTTCAATTTTTGGGAAATGCGGGCTTTGAACAATTAGAAATCATTCCTACAAACTATCTTGATTGGGCATTGATTACAGGTGTGAAGGCTTAAAACTCGTTTTTGTCGTATCAGAGATGGGAATAGGTATGATATTTGAGAATCTCAAAACCTAGGAGTCCTTTAAATCATACTCAAAAATTCCCCACTGTTGTGAATGGGCTTACTATCTAAAAGGGTTTGTAGGCACCTAAGAGTGAATCCATTCTTAGGTGCTAACCTTGTTTTGTGTAACATTTTAGAACAAATGAACGATAGCAATCCTTTGGCATTACAAATAGAGTCTAACGATACAACCAAACCCGCATCAAAGACATCAATTTGTCAGTATCGACAGGTTTAGATAAGTAATCATTAGCTCCTGCATCAATACACTTGGCTTTATCCCCTTTCATTGCTTTTGCTGTTAGCGCGATAATCGGTAACTTACGAAAACGAGTTTGGCTGCGAATCTGTTGCATTGCTTCATAACCATCCATTTCAGGCATCATAATATCCATTAATACAATATCAATTGATTGATCTTCATCTAGGGTTTGTAAGGCTTCTTTACCATTCATTGCAACGATAACCTCCATATCTTTATCTTCTAAAACAGTGGCTAAAGCAAATGTATTACGGGTATCATCATCGACAACCAAGACTTTTTTACCTTTTAAAATCGCCTCTTTGTCATGCACCATTTGCAACATTTGGCGTTTTTCTTCTGGTAATTTACCTTCAATCTGATGTAAAAATAAAGTGGTCTCATCTAGTAATCGTTCAGGAGAACGTACCGCTTTGACCGTTAAAGCATCCTCAAACTTAGCAAGCTGCTTTTCTTCTTGTTCAGTCAATTCTCTTTCAGCATATAGAATCACAGGAATCTTGCGTAAGCTCTCTTCTTTCACTAAGCAATTTAATAAACGCAGGCCTGTAGCCTGTTCGACATCCACATCTAATACGATGCAATCGCATTCAGTTTGTTTTAAAATTTCGATAGATTCATCAACTTGATTGGCAATCAATGATTCAACAGATTCACCACCCACAATATCTAAAATCCGAGTGCCATGGTCTTTTTGATCCACAATAATCATGATAGTGCGGATATCTTTATCAATGAAATGTTCAATTTTACGAAATGCCTCGCCTAATTCACCCATGCTCACAGGTTTGAGTAAATAGCCAATCGCGCCCATACGTCGAGCATCATTACCTTGCTCTGTTCCCGATACAAAATGAACAGGAATATGACGGGTTTCAACATCTGTTTTAAGCCGTTCCATGACGGTAAATCCATCGACATTTGGCAAACCTACATCCAAAATAACGGCATGAGGTTTATATTGTTTAGCCAGCTCTAGGCCTGCCCGCCCATCTTCAGCCACAATACATTTAAAGTCTTTTTCACGCGATAGCTCCATCAAAATACCAGAAAAATTCCGATCATCTTCAATAATTAAAATCAAGCGATCTTTAGGGTGTAATTTATCTCTATCATCTTGAATTGGAGGTATGTTTAATCCAGAGATGATTCGAGCTGGTTCTAGTTCAGTCGATTCAACGGAGTTGACTGTTGGTGTTATTATTTCCTGTGTAGGTGCAGGTGGTGGTGTTCGTGTTGGAGCACTATTTTTTGGAAGCTCATAGTCTGGCATCACTGCAGGTAGCGCACCTTCTGCGTATTCCAGCTTATCAGATAAATACAGCGTAAAAGTACTGCCTTTATTTGCTTCACTGCTGAGTTGGATATCCCCTCCAAGTAAGCGTGCTAATTGGCGCGAAATAGAAAGCCCTAAACCTGTGCCACCAAATCGGCGGCTGGTACTGCCATCTGCTTGCTGAAAGGCTTCAAAAATAGGCCCTTGTTTTTCTTTTGGAATACCAATCCCACTATCAACAACACTGATTGCCACCATATCTTGTGTAGAAAGTTTATTGGTACGTAAAAATCCACTTTCTATTGGTCGATAAATATCAACTTCAACCCCACCATGCTCTGTAAACTTAAATGCATTAGACAGTAAATTGGTCACAATCTGGCGAAACCGCTGGGTATCCGTATGAATATATTGTGGTAATTGGGGGTCAAGATTGATGTGGAATTGCAAGCCTTTTTTCTCTGCAACATGGTGAAACTTACTTTCCAAGTTAAATGCAAACTCAGATAACACCACTTGCTCAACATTAACTTCGATTTTACCTGCTTCAACTTTAGATAAATCCAAAATATCATTAATTAAATCCAGTAAATCTGAACCTGAATCATGAATTGTTTTTGCGTATTCTACTTGTTTATCACTTAAATTCTGAGCTTTATTCTCCGTCAGCAATTGAGCTAGAATAAGCATACTATTCAATGGAGTACGTAGCTCATGAGACATATTAGCTAAAAATTCAGATTTATAGCGGCTTGCCATTTCCAACTCTTGTGCCTTGGCTTCGATTTCAACCTGACTTCTCTCTAATACACTATTTTTTTTGTGAATTTCAGATTTTTGCCGTTCCAAATCTTGAGTGCGTTGCTCTAATTCTTCATTAGTTTGGCGTAATTCTTCCTGTTGCGATTGCAATTCTTCTTGTTGTGATTGTAGCTCTTCCGCTTGGGCTTGTGATTGTTGCAACAATTCTTGCATTTTGGTTCGGGACTCTGCCGTATTCACTGCAATGGCAATAATGGGCATCGTTTGTCTCAACCATTCCCGTTGAATATCAGTAAATTCGCTAAAACTACCAATTTCAATTACACCGCGTACTTTATTATCATAGATAAATGGCAATACAATAATATTGTGTGGTTTTGCATGACCTAAACCTGATTGGATTTGCATGTAATCATCAGGTACTTCTTCCATAATAATGGTTTGCTTTTCCAATGCCGCTTGGCCAACCAGCCCTTCGCCCATTTTATATTCATTAGAAAAATTTTTACGATGTGTATAACCATAACTTGCAATTAAACGTAGTGAAATATTGTCTTTATCTATAATCCGTTCTACAGAAAGATAAAATACACCCACTTGGGCTTTTAAATATTGAGTGAGGAAAGTGATAATATTCTTTGCGAGGTCATTAATATTTTGCTCCCCACTCATGCTGTTATTTAGCTCAGTTTGCCCAGTTTTTAACCAATCTTGGATCGTATTTTTAGTCGAAACCGTTCGCAACATCTCAGTCATATTTTGTAATGCTGAACCTAACTGATCTTGCTCTGATAAGAGGACAATATCTTTTTCATAATCCCCTTGAGCAATAGCATTGGCTTGTTTAATTGTATTTTTAAAGCTTTTAGTTAATACTTGGGCTGAAACGGTTAATTCTGAAATTTCATCACTACCATGTACTTTAAGTTCAGTCTGAAGTACTTGACCTTCTGATAATGCTTTAAGATTATGTTTTAATTGCACAAGTGGGGTTAAAATATTGTTGGTAAAACGGTGTGCAACCCATAAAACCATTAGAATAACAAGGATGATTGAAAGCAAGAAAATATACTTAAATAATTCAACTTCTCTCAGAGCTGCATTAGCATCTGTTTGTTTAATAAGAATCCAATAATCTTTATTTGTACCTAATAATTGTATTTGGTCAAAAGTAGAAATCATGTTGCTTTCGAGTAATACACCTTGTTTATTATCTGCAACCGCAATTGCTAGAGTAGGGCTATACTGATTCAGAAAGCCATTTTGATGTTCAGTGTGATTGCTGTGATAAACAAAACGTCCAAGATTATTCAGTAATATGTACTCAGAATAGATACCTTCTTGCTGAATTTGTTCTTGCTGATGCAACAGGTTTAAAATAATATTTGCATTTAGCGTAATAGAAATAATACCTTGCTTCTCACCATTTTTATTAACGATAGGCATCGAATAACGTAACAACAGTGTTTCTTCATCCATTTGTTGTATGTAATAACTGTCAAAATCAATATTACCTTCATCAAGATTGATTGCTTGAGTAAAGTAGTGCTCATGACTTATATTTTGTAGTTCATGGGACGATACAATTTTTTGAACTTGTGTAAAACTATCGGCTTCAATTTTAAATAGCTCTTCACCTCTCAAATCAATTATTTGCAATGAATGGTATAAGCCTTTAGCACCCATGAGTGAAGAAAAAGCATTGCGCATATTGCGCCACCAAGACTTGGTTTTATAGGGTTCGCCAAGATAGTACCAAGTGATATAGCGTTTGAGTGCGTAAAAATCTTCGAATAAAATTAAATCATTTGGCACATTATCAATTATATCTTTGAATTTATTAGTTAATAAATCAATATTCTCGCTATCTTTTTCTAAAATAGTACTGGTTAAAGATTGGACATTACTCTGGTAAGTGTAATAACCTAGAAAGCTAAAAGGCAAAACAGTTAAGACTAAAAATACCAAGCTGAGTTTAGTTTTAAGATTTAATCGCATTATTGTACAGCCTTTTTAATCAACAAAATCAATCAATTGCATTTTTCTCACACACCAGCCTAAAACTTGCTCAACGTCAGCAGGTAATATGTTGGTATAGTGTTTTGCTACAGGTGTTAAGGCATATTTAAGACCTAAATGTGCCTTGATTGTTTGTAATTCTGCTAAGATAATCCCCGTCATAGAAAATACGTCCCCCGCTGTGATTTTATTAGGTTTAAGCTCTTTAAAATCAATGCTATTCACATTTGTAGTCCTTTGTATTCTGACAATTTCGGTCATTAGTTGTTCAGCAGCAGCATAACTTTCAGTCGGTGTTGTATTTTTATTTTTTGGTGGCGGAATGCTGTTATTAGCAATGTTTTGTGCATCTAATATGGCGTTAATATCTTCTGAAATGCGCATGGCTTGAGCAAATACAAATGATGGACTTAGTGATTTCTTTAGTAATAAATCAAGTTCAGCAGAGATATTATTAATAAAATTGAAACTATCAACGACTCTAATATTTTTAAATTTTTTTTCTTCAAACTCAATGTTTGGAATATCTAGAGCGTGCTTAATAATTTTGAGTTCAGTTAGAATTCGCAGCACTTGTCCGTAAACGATGATAGGCGGGGGGGTTTTACGAGGTTCGCGTGAAGACACTGCAATATAAGGAAGGCCATTTTTTTCACGGAAGAGATTGATTTTTATCAGCACTTCATAGGTTTTTTGCCACATGTGACGTGAATAAAGCTCAATATTCACTTTGCTTGGTTTCACTTGAGTAGTGACCCGAAAAAATTGTTTTAATAGCTTGATCTCTTCATTGATAATATAAAGCTGTTTATATACATCGCTTGGTGTTGTTTTATAGCCCTGATAGCTCGTCATCGCAAAAAGGCTGAAAGGCTGAAAAAACAACAGTAATAGTAAGAGATATTTTTGCATTGTTAACACCCATTCATAGTGTTTAAATCAAATTGCCCAAGCTGCATGTTACGCAAGAAAAATAGGCTAAGCAAGCCTCTATTTTCACTAAAATCTGTTCATACTATGTATAAATCGCATGGTTTAAAAGATTTCAGCTCTTTTATACAAAAAAAATCTATTTTATATCTCAATTATTGCCTTATTTCAGATTGAATTAGTAAAGTATATTCTTTTTAGAAGATAGCATTGATCTAAGCATTTTCTAAGGTAAATATTTGTCATAAAACAGGAATAATGAACAAAGCCATCTATTTCATTCATGAAAAATGGGTAAATTAAAGCCTTTTGATAAAAATTACCCATATTATATTCTAATACTTTATTCAAGAAACTTGCTGCTGATACAGATGTGCATAAATACCTTGCTTGGCTAATAGACTATGATGTGTGCCGATTTCTGCAATTTCCCCCTGATTTAATACAATAATTCGATCAGCATTGGCAATAGTTGATAAACGGTGTGCAATCATAATCGTAGTGCGTCCTTGTTTTAACTGATTTAAAGACGCTTGCACTTGCTGTTCTGAATGGGTATCTAAGGCGGATGTCGCTTCGTCGAAAATCAGAATTGGTGCATCTTTTAGAAACGCGCGTGCAATTGCTAAACGTTGTCGTTGACCACCTGATAATTTCACTCCTCGTTCACCAACTAAGGTATCAAACCCATTGTAAGTTTGTTGAATAAAATCATGGGCATAAGCAGACTTTGCTGCTTGCTCAATGGCTTGTTGCGATGTTGCTCCACGTCCATAAGCAATATTTGCTGCAATCGTATCGTTGAATAACACCACTTCTTGACTGACCAAGGCGATATTTTCCCGTAAGGCTGCCAGCGGCATATCATGAATATCTATTCCATCAATTAAAATTTGCCCTTGTGTCGCATTGTAAAAACGCGGAATCACATTAGCTAAGCTGGTTTTTCCACTGCCTGATGCACCAACTAAAGCGACGGTTTCGCCTGCTTGAATCGTCAAACCAATTTGTTTTAAGGCCTGTTTATCCGCTTCATCATATTGCAAGTTAACCTTGCTAAATTGAATTTTGCCACTTAAACGTTGAATTGACTGTTTACCTGAATCTTGTTCTTCTGCTTGATCTAGTAAATTAAAAATACTTTGCGCAGCAGCTAAACCTTGTTGTAATTGATCGTTGATTTTGGTTAAACGTTTAATCGGCGCAAATAACATCCCCATCGCAGTGAATAATGACACAAAACCGCCGACCGTAATTTCATCAGTGGCCGCTTGCTGTGCCGCAATAAAAATAATCACGCCCAACACGCCCGCCGTCAACATTTGAACCACGAAAATACTTAAACCTGATGTGATTTGATTTTTGACTTCAAATTGACGGACTCGATTATTTATATTGCGAAAACGTTCACGCTCATACTTCTGCCCACCAAACACTTTGACTAATTTATGTCCGCTGATGGTTTCTTCCAAAATATGGGTTAATTGTCCCATGCTATCTTGCAAAGTGGTATTAATCCCGCGCAGTCGTTTGCTAACCAAACGCACCACCACCACGATCACAGGTACAACCGTGAAAATAATTGAGGACAACGCCCAGTTTAAATAAAACATCCAAGACAGTAGTCCAATAACAGTGATGCTATCTCGCACTAATACCACCAACACCTCGGTTGAGGCTGACATCACACGGCTGACATCATAAGTGACTTTGGACATCAATGTACCTGATGAGGCGTTGTCAAAATCTTTGGTCGGCAATACTAATAATTTATTAAACATATCGGTGCGCAAATCCATTACTACCCGACTGGCAACCCAAGTCATTGCCATGGTGCTGGTAAATGTTGCAATCCCTTTCAATAGAAATAAACCCATCAAAATTAGAGGCATGGTTTGTATAATATCAGGATTTTTTCCGACAAAACCACCATCGAGTAATGGTTTAAGTTGTGCAGGTAATGCCGCCTCAGTAATCGCAGAGATCACCATCGCAATAATAGCCAGTGAAAACACAGACCAATAGGGAGAGACTTTACTTAATAAACGTAGGTATAAATGGGATTTTTGCATGAATGTAAAATAATATGCTTATAGGGATGATTTATAAGTGGCTAAATAATAATAACTTTTCAGACTAAGTACAGTGTTCTATTTTTTAAACAACAAGTTTACCACGTTAAGCCTAGAATATTACGAATTCAACGCTATATTATCAGTGCTTGTCACAGGTAGGCGCACAACTTGTATATGTGGTTTTTTACCCAAAGTTAAACCCATTTTCAATTCCATCTCTTCATACATAAGGAGGCTTTTATGAGGTCAACTTTCAACGTTTTAATTCGAGTTTTCAAATTGCTTTTAGGGGCATTTATCATATTAATTGGCAGCATTGGCGTTTTTGTAAATTTACATGACTGGTTTTTCTTATTCCTTAATTTTATCTTTCTTGCGGTAGGTGTGGTTTTATTTTTAACCCCTATTTCAGAGAAATAGATAATCATTCAGCCCCTAAAAAAGCTAGCATTACAATGAATTAAACTAGCTTTTTTTTCTTTTTATGCTTCTGCAATCTCTGCTTGAAATAATTGCTTAACGGCTTGTTTCAAGGTCTTTAATATTTCGGGGGAATTGACCTCAGCTACAAATTGACTGACCCATAAAGGGTTATCTTTGCTCAAAACCGCTGAAACTTGCTCACCAAATACACGTAAAAAATCAAATCCTGGTTCATCATCCACAAAACCACATTGTGCATAGCTTTCACCACGTTGGTTTAACAGATCAATAAACGGTTGTTGATGCTCGCCTGCGCCTTCAATATCGGTTTTATTATCAGCAAAAGTGTGTGCCATATTCAAAGCGACAGCAGGAATAAAGGTTTGACGTTGCTCAGGTGTCAATTTTTCATACAATAATCTGTCAGAAACTTGCAACAAAAAGGCGAGATATTCCGCTACAATATTCAAACGGTCGTTACTGGTTGCCGTATGATAGCCTTGATTTTCGATTTCAACTACACTATTACCCGCAATACGCCAGCAGCTAAACGCCAAGGCGCCTGCAATCTCTTCTAAAGATTTTGCTTTATTCTGATTGCCATCTCGCTTGGTTTGATGCCAACGGGATTTAACTCGCATAAGACCATACTCCAAAAATGATGAATGAACACCGACCTCGTAAACGCTTTGGGCAAAACTTTTTACATGATTCTCAAGTGATTCAGCAAATTATCGCTGCCATTGCACCACGAGACCACGATTTTTTAGTTGAAATTGGCCCTGGGCAAGGGGCATTAACACAACCTTTGCTTACCCAAATTAAGCGTTTAGTCGCTATTGAATTTGACCGCGACTTGGTGCAGTATTTACAAGATCAGAATTGGGGAGAGCTGACGATTTATCAAGCAGATGTGCTTAAGTTTGATTTTGCAACACTCAATCAGCCGACTTTACGTATTGTAGGTAATCTGCCTTACAATATTTCTACGCCGCTATTATTTCATGTTTTGAATTATGCTGAAATGGTGCAAGATATGGTGTTTATGCTGCAAAAAGAAGTGGTTGATCGTATTGTTGCTAAACCCAGTTGTTCAGATTACGGGCGTTTGTCAGTGATGTTGCAATATCATTGTCATGCAGAAAAATTATTTAATGTCAGTCCTATGGCATTCAATCCACCACCAAAAGTAGATTCTAGTATTGTGCATTTGATCCCTCATGCTATACCACCTGTGCAACTCAATGATAAAGCCTTGTTTGAAAAATTGGTTGCTCAGGCTTTTACTCAACGCCGTAAGACATTGCGCAATAATTTAAAGCCATTGCTGAGTTCAGAACAAATTGAGCAAGTCGGTATTAATCCACAAGTGCGAGCGGAAACTTTGAGTTTAGAAGAATTTGCGGCTTTATCAAACTTATTGGTTGACTAAGAAGTATTGCAGTTGGTAATTGTGGTTTTACTAGAGGGTGTTGTATTTTAGCTGACAGATGAATATTCAGATAACGCTACATAATGTAACGCTATCTGATATAGTCAATTTCAGGTTGTATGTTAGGACTGGCAGTCCTTTTATACTTTAAATATCAAGCACTTTTAAAATTGAGGACTGCCAGTCCGTATCACTTTAAAATAAAACGACTATAACTTAATTAGAACAAGCTACTGTCTGAAGAGTAGTAAAGCACTCGTTCTCCATTATCTTGCTGTTGATAAACATCAATTTGCATATAGCCCGAACCACTAGTGCCATAAGCATCACCAAATAAAGATTTCACTTTGACATTTTGTGATGAATTAACATATAAGCCACCAAAGCCATCTGCACTGTCATCAATCCAGCCTCCAATATTAACACCGCCTGTCATAGACTGAGCATTAATTGAAAAACCAAATTGTCCTCTCGAATCGCCCGTGCTGCTAAGGGCTTCAGCCACATAAAACCCTGGTTCTAAGACGGCTGTTGTATGCTCTGTACCTGATGTGGTTTGTTGGCTAAAGACCGTAGTACGCTCTCCAGAGTCATCTTGTCTGCTAAGCTGAACCGTAATCGCATTGACATTACCTGTGTACTCATAAGGCGTAATGTTAACTGCCTCTGCTTCGGATAAATAAAACGCCATAAATCCGGGTGCTTCAGCATTTTCTTTCAGGGTCGCACCAGAATTAAATCCACCTGCGTTAACACCACCAGAGGTTGTAAAACTAATACCCCAGAAACCTTCAGTATTACCATTAAGTAAGCTTGCAGAAACCACATAAAAACCAGGCTGTTCAATTTCAATATCAAATGCACAATCTTGCTGTGTACACGTATTGCTACCAGTTAGCGCATCTGGAATTTGAATAACACGTTCTGTTGTAGTGGTGTCTATATTACCATCAGAGGTATTGTCAGTGTCAGGTGTTGGGGTACATGTTTTGGTTATGTTTTCACATCGCCATTGTTCATATAAGTCACGATCACCGATGGAAACAGAAAAGCCAATTGCCGATGAATCATAACGGCTATTCGAACCAGGCTGTAAATATAATGCTAAATAGCCTGTGGTTTCTTTTTGTATAACACCTGTTTCAAAACGTAAGTCAAAAATACTAATGCTGGCTTGCCCTTTGACAGGTTCAAAACGTTTACCATTTTCATTATCTAAATAAATGAAATCACCTTCACCACATGGTGCAGGATTGCTTACAGTGGCATTTGTTGGACAAAAATTAGGTTTTGTATCAGTATGGAATCCCACACCAGATAAAGGATCAGCAAAGTTAGATTGAAATGCAGCTTGTACTCCATTGACCCCTGGTGGTAATGGAACAGGTATTAAAAAGCTTTCGCCACCTGAAAAATCTCTTCTGATATAGGCGGATGGATCATAGCTGATTGTAAATGAAAAAATGCTCACATTATCAGTCATTTCAGGGTAATTACTTGCAATAGGTGCAACTCCTTCTTCAAAATCCCATGTTGTACCCTCTGTTGTTATCACTGGGTTCGATGTCACTGGGTCAGTTGTTACTGGATCATCAGTTGGGTTTGATGTGACTGGGTCAGTTGTATTATCAGTTGGAACTGTGTCATCAATTGGATCTGATGTAACTGGGTCAGTTGTTGTATCCGTTGCTGTACATGTTTTGCCTATATTTTCGCACCACCATTGTTCATACAATGCACGATCGCCGATAGAAACAGAAAAGCCAATCGCCGATGAATCATAATTACTACTCGAATCAGGCTGTAAATATAATGCTAAATAGCCTGTGGTTTGTTTTTGTACAACACCTGTTTCAAAGCGTAAGTTGTAAATACTGATACTGGCTTGCCCTTTTACGGGTTCAAAATGTGTCCCATTGCCATCATCTAAGTAGATAAAGTCACCTTCACCACATGGTGTGGGATTATCAACCGTAACACTTTCTGGACAAAAATTAGGTTTTGTATCAGCATGAAAACCAAGACCAGATAAAGGGTCAGCAAAATTTGATTGAAATGCAGCTTGCACTCCATTCACTCCCGGTGGCAATGGAATATGGACTAAAAAACTTTGGCCACCAGCAAAACTTCTTCTAATATAAGCGGATGGATCATAAGTGATTGTAAATGAAAAAAGGCTAACACCATCAGGCATTTCAGGATAGTTTGCCTCAAGGATGGGAACAGCTTCTTCAAGTGTCCACGGCTCTGCATAAGCAGGTAGCGAGCCTATACTAAGCATGACCGCCACCAGCAAAGCAAAGCGATTAACAGATATCAATTTTTTCATCATTTAAAACCTCAATGTATTAATTTAATCTTCCATTTCTGCAAAAGTTATACTCAAAGTTGTATTTTCATCAATATTGATTGGGATTGAGAAATAAATCAGAGTCAATTTAAGTAGGACAATCTATGAAATGGATATGAATTTGATAAAGCATAGCTTATATTTAATTAAAGTCATCTTTTCTTAAATATTTTATATTAGGTGAAGGGAAGTACACTATAGAAC